>JAJYZK010000017.1 GCA_021799945.1 Acidobacteriota bacterium | reverse complement strand
CTCCCGCCGGGAAATGCGTGGCGCAGGAGGGCACGCAAGGCCCCGTAATAGGCTAGGGAGCCTCGGATGTCCTGCAGTGTGGCCATGGACTCCTTCGCCCAAAGCAGGCTGCGCAGGGAATGTAGCAGGCGGCGGGAGCGCGTCACATCCGGATAATCGAGCGGCGTGAGCCGACCCCGCAATGCCCAGACCATCTGCTTCAGCAGGAATCGGCGATCCACCGCGACCCGCCCGCTCAGTGTCCGGAATTCGCTGGCCGGCGCCGCCACCCCATATGCGGCCAGGGCGAGCATCGGTTCGTCGAACCCCAGGGCGCATACCTTGTCCGTGGTGCCCCCGAGCCGGGTGTTGATCTCGAGATAGTGAGCCGTGTCCTCTTCGGCGGAATAAAGAAGATCGAAGTGGAAGGGCCCGTCGATCCGCAGTTCGCGCACAAAACGCTCGCAGCACGCCAGCAATTGCGCGCTGCACCGCCACGGCCGAAGCTCCAGGGCAACCCCCTGGAACTTCACGCTGGCCAGAAAACCCTCCAGGGCCAGCACCCGGCCGGATTCCGACCGCGCCCCGTGCACCACCAGGCTGGGCTGCGCGCGGAAAGGCTGGGCCAGCAGCGGCTCCGGGCCCCAGGTCAAACCGTTCAGGAACGCCGTCATCTCCTCCGGGGATGCAAAAAGCCTTACCTTGAACGTTGGCGATACATGTTCCGGAATCGCGGGCCGCAGGCAGATCGGATAGGCGGCGCGATCGATCTCGCGGGCCTGGGCCGGTTCGACCAGCGCCCAGGTAGGCAGCACGCGGAATCCACACTCCCGCGCGATTTCGATCTGTTTGTGCTTGGACTGCGCCCTCTCGAGCGTCTCCACGCCCGGCGCGAGCAGTTTGCAACCGGCCGGCAGCGAATCCCGGCGGCGGGCCAGCCACATCATCTCCGTGTCCCATAGCGGCAATAAAGCCTGCGAACCCGTTCGCTCGATGGCATCCGCGATGGATGCAAATCCCTCTTCTGTCCCTATGGTCCCCTGCTGAATCGGGATCACCCGGCTGACTGCGCTGGAGCGGGGAGAGGTTCCCCTTCCGCCTACCTCCAGATAGACGACTTCCATTCCCTGAGCCCGAAACGAGCGGGCCGCCGTGATGCCCGCCGGTCCGAAGCTTCCCAGTATCGCCACAGTTGCGATGCCGCCCGCCGCGGCGGATTGCCGATCATCGCCATATGCCGCCCTGCCCATGCCTGTGAAAAGGAGATCCCCATCGGCATTGTACCGGGCGGTATGCCGCCCGCCGCCACGACCGGATCGGTCTGGCGCGGGTTGTCAGGCGATCGATGCGCGGAGGTCAGGGGTTGGCGGCGGGAAGGGTGAGGACATCCTCGCGTCACAGCGGTTCAACGGAAATACCGGCGAAATGCCGCATGATGAAAAAGGCCGCCCGGCAACAGGGCAGCCTTTTCCTTAGGGAGAATAGTTCCAACGGAGGCAAAGCCATCAGAACTTTCTGGCGAAATAGTATGGTTGGGTTCCGGGGGTGTCAAGGCAAAAACCGGTTCACATTAACATGTTGATAATATTTAGTTTAGCGTCGATGCGCTTTCTTTTTCCGCAGGTCCGCCACCCATCGTTGCTCTGCCCGGCGGCGCCCAAAGCCATTGATTTTTCAGAGTGTTGGGCCGGACGCTGCACAGCTTTCCGTTCACTTCACGGCACGCAAGAATTCCCTGGCTGGTGTAATCCCACTTGGCAGGAATCCAGATTCGCATCATGGCGTGAATTCGAGGCGGATCCGGCGATTGCCACTTTGCGGTAGATTGCTAAGCCGTCGCAACATGCACGACCCCGCGGCGGCCGCGACGGGCCAATCCGAGCAACGTCCGAGCTGCGCTTAAACCCGGCAGGCCAGGTCGCCGCTCCAGCCGAGAAGATTGGAAATCTTCTCTGGCAGGGTCAGCGGATCAAACGGTTTCGCGAGGATGGCGACCACCCCGAGATCGTCGAGTTTCCTCAGCTCCGAGGCCTGCACCTTGGCTGTCAGCAGCAGGACCGGGATATGAGCGGTGTGGCCGTTCTGCTTGAGGATCTGGTAGGTGGTGGGCCCGTCGATGTCGGGCATCATCACATCGAGGAGGATCGCGTCCGGCTGTTCGAGCGAAGCGCGCTGGATGCCTTCAGCCCCGGAGCGAGCGCGGAGAACCTCCCAGCCGGCCACCGTCTCCAGGCTGAGCGCCGTCACCTCGCGGATGTCCGCGTCGTCGTCGATGATCAGAATGCGAGGGGTCATGAGCAGATCGCTCTTGCGAACCATTGGCCCGGGCGACCTGCGCCGCCGACGCTCTTAACAATTTAGGTTTCCGGGCCTCGCGGGACCATAGCACTTGCTGTGCATTACTTTCATCCGAGGCAAGTTAACCAAAGTCGGCGGGGCTCCGTGGCGCGCCGAACCGAATCGGCGCGGACCGCGAGGCCCACGCCGGAGACCCTCTCGCCGTCCATCCTCACGCTTCGCGTCGCTCTCCAGGTAATCTTCATGGCGGGCGATGCGGCAGTCTCCCGGTCAATTCGCGCAGGATGAATCTCCCGTGGAAAATTCACAGGGTATCCAGTTATGCTGAGCCTCACGGGAAGCTTTTTCGGCTGGGGCCGGCGCGGGCCGGTCTTCCGCCCAGGGTTCAGGTGCGTCCGAGATCCGGCAGCCGGTGATCCGCAGTTGGGAGTCGCGGAACCGAACGAAAACCGGACGGGTCCGCGCGGGTGAGCAAGCGATGGCGCCCGAGGGCGGATGCGAAGGGGATACTATGTGAGCGGTCGGAATGAGATCGAGCGGAGGCCCGCAAAGAATATGGCCTGTATACGGCCATGTGGGAGGCGACGATGAGTCCCCGATACCTCCTGGCGATGGCCGCCTTCGCGACCGTGGCGTCCGGAGCGGTCTTCAAGAGCCAGCCCCTGGTGATCGGCCTTACGGCCGGCGACGGGAAGGATGCAGGAACGGCAACCCTCTCGCCGGCACGGGGCGGCGTCCGATTCAAACTCGATCTGAGAAATCTTCCCGAAGGCGAGCACTCCCTCGACATTCATCAAGTTGCAAAATGCGAGGCGCCCGATTTTGCGTCCGCGGGCGCCCGCTTCAATCCAGGAGGCCCAGGAGGCAAGAAACAGGACTCGGCGAGTCCCAAGGGCGCCGGGGCAGGCGAGTTGCCGATTAAGCTTGAGATTCTTCCCGACGGCACGGAGCACTTGCTCTTTACGGCGCAAAGCGTCTCGTTACGAAAGAATGCGGCGAACTCCCTGTTCGCAAACGGAGGCACGTCCATCGTCATCCACGCGCACGCGTCCGACCTGCGCGCGGATCCCTCCGGTGGCGGCGGAGACCGGATTGCGTGCGGCGTCATTATGCCCCAATAAGACTCGTCCCATCCCTCCCCCGGGGGGAGCGTATGCGACTGAGGACCCGTCGGGTGGCACTTTGGTGATGTTGAGGCGCCAGGGCGCCGGCGTTACCTTAGCAGCGTAACTTCCCCTGGTTCTTGCGCCTTGCGTCTCGTTTCTCGCCGTGGCCGTATCTGTCGTTCTGAGTGAGCTATTGAACATCTTAATCATCGGCGTCTTCGTCGTTCTCTTCGCTTCGATTCTCCGCAAGCGCGACAGCGCGCGCCTGCAATTCTGGGTTGCGGGCTGGATGCTCGTGCTGCTGCACTTTACGGCCCAGCTCACCCACCCGGCTTCGGACTTCGGACAAAGCCTGAGCCGGTGCTGCGCCATCAGCACGCTCCTGCTGTCGGGGATCTGCTTTCTGCTCTCCTCCTCTCCGGTTTCAGAGGACTTCTGGGGAAGCACGCTGGTGGCCTCGATGATCGCGGCGCCGGCTCTTTTCTATACGAATTATCTGATTTTCGGCGGATCGCATACCCTTCCGCTCTACATCGCCGCCAGCACGGGCTCCGTCGGCGGCATCGCGCTTGCCTGGAACTTTTACCGCCGGCGCAGTCGAGTGCTGGCCACCGTGACGCTGACCTATATCGTTGGCGAGTGCTGGACGCTCTACGCCATCGCTCACGGCCGCGCGGGCGACGGCATTTCGGCCTTTCTCGCTGAGATTTTCCTGACGTTTGCTGCACTGTACTGGTTCGATTTCCGCCGGATCTCCGCGGGCGTGGCCACCGCGGTATTGGGATTGGTCGCTTGGGCGTCGGTCTTTCCCGTCTCCCTGCTTTGCCAGGTTCTGATTCCGTCCACGCTCATTCCGGGCGAGCTCTGGAACCTGCCGAAATACGTGGTCGCCTTCGGAATGATCCTTACCCTGCTGGAGGACGAGATTAGTTCGGCCGCCGACGCCAGCGAGCATTACCGCCTGCTTTTCGCCGCCAATCCGCACCCCATGTGGATTTACCAGCCGGAGACCCTGCGCTTCCTGGACGTAAACGATGCGGCCATCCAGCACTATGGCTATTCGAGGGAAGAGTTCCTCTCCATGACGATGCACGATCTGCGACCGCCGGAGGCCATGGGGGGAAACCGGAGAGAAACCTCGCCGGCGCGGTCGACCAAATCCTCGGAGCCGTGGCTCCACAGAAAAAAAGACGGCTCCTGCATCCAGATGGATGTCACCTCCCACGCCATCGATTTCCAGGGGCGCCGTTGCCGCTTTGCCTTGGCCCAGGACGTCACCGAACGGCAGCGTCTGCACGCGCAGCTTGTGCATCAGGCCCACCACGACACGCTGACCGGCCTGCCCAACCGGCTGCTGCTCGAGGACCGCATGCAGCAGGCGCTGGTTCACGCGGCCCGCAAGGGGCAGCGGGTGGCGATCCTGTGCATCGACCTGGATCGGTTCAAACAGATCAACGACAACTTCGGCCATGCGGCCGGCGACCTCTGCCTGCAGCAGGTGGCCTCCAGAATCTCCGCCCGGCTGCGCGCGGTGGATACCGTGGCCCGGGCCGGAGGCGAGGAGTTTGTGATCGTCTTGGGGGAGCTGGATGCCGTGGATAATGCCCAGGTGGTCGCCCGCGACGTGCTCGAATGCCTGCGCCAGCCGGTGGAAGGCGATGGATTCAGCCTGCAGGTCTCCGCCTCCCTCGGCATCGCCGTTTATCCCGACGACGGAGCCGACGCCGCGGAACTGTGGCGCAGCGCCGACGCCGCCATGTATCGGGCCAAACAGTCCGGAGGCGGTCAGTATCTCCTTGCTTCCTCGACCGGCAATTGTTTGACCGGAGAAGCAGAGGAGCTGGAGCGGTTCATGGGACAGGCGCTCGAAGAGGGCAGATTCGAGATCCACTACCAGCCGCAATACTCCATTTCCGGGCAGATTTGCGGCCTTGAGGCCCTTTTGCGGTTGACCCACCCCTTGCTCGGAGCCATTGCTCCCAGCCGCTTTTTCCCCATCGCCGAGCAATGCGGTCTGGCCGGACGGCTCGGCGATTGGCTGCTCCATGCGGTATGCCGGCAAATCGCCGAATGGCGGAAACAGGGGCTGCAGCCGGTCCGCGTCGCCGTCACTGTGTCGCCATTGCAGTTTTTCATGCGGCCGGACTTCTCCAAAAGGGTGCTGCAGGCTCTGCAGGAGCACGACCTCGACCCCAAGCTGCTCGAACTGGAAATTACCGAGAGCACGGTGCTGCGCAACCTGTCCAAAGTTGGGCGGGAGACGCGCAATCTGGCCGCGCACGGCGTAAGTTTCTCCGTCGACCACTTTGGATTGGGCTATTCCTGCCTGAGCCAACTGCATCAGCTGCCGGTGAGCGCGCTGAAGATCGACCGCTCCTTTGTCGAACGCGTCTCGGACGTGAACGGAACTGCATCGATCGTGCAGGCCATCGTCGCGCTGGCTCATAGCCTTAGCCTGAGGGTGGCGGCCGATGGCGTTGAGCGGGAGGATCAACTGGAGTGCCTGCGCAGGCTGGGCTGCGATGTCGTTCAAGGGCTTCTGCTGGGCGCGCCGGCGCCCGACCTCCAGATTTCCTCTCTGCTCAGGCCGAAGCCTTTGCCGGTGAGGAAGCATCCGGGCACGCACCCGGTGGAAACCCGGGCCGTTTCGCGTTAGCAGTTTGCTGTAAACCACGCCGCGGCAACGCGCGAGGCGCGGGATCCCTCATCCCGGCGAAGCTCCCTCCACCAATGCCGGGGCTTTTGAAGGTCCGCAAGTCCGTTTTTCAATCCGCTTCCAATTTCCTTTCCCGGGCGGCATACGGCGGCCATCGGCTCACTTCTGCGGCGGGGCGCCGGTTTGCGGCTGCTGCGCGCCCGACGGCTGACTTCCATTGTTCGTCACATCCTGACCCTGAAAGATCATCTTCACCGTAGAGCGGAACTGCTTGTAGTCGGTGTAACGGACAATCTGGCGTATGTGGACATCCTGGCTGAGGTATCCATTGCCGCCTTCAAAATGAAGAACCGCATCCGCTTTGGTGTACACAGGGAACCAGTATTTGCCATCCACCTGCTCGCGATAGGTGGTGAAGGGCGGCGACAGATCCTCGTGCCCCTTCCGCAGGTCGTCGGGCACATTCTTCCCGCTGGTGATGACGATTTGCAGGTCCTTCTGATCGACCCAGATGCGCCCCTTGAAATATCGCCTGTTCTTCAACATCACCTTCGGAGCAACGTCGAAGATATAGGTGTCCACTTCATCCACCCGCTGTCTTCCGACATACGTGAGGTTGTATTGACCGATGTCCTCGGTGGTGAGCACGAACGGGAGGCGCTCCTCGATATCCGACATGTCCGCCGGGCTCATGGAGATGCGCTGGAGAGTGTTCTGGGGCGCGAACACCACTCGCTCCACCTTGCGTCCATCCGGATCGTAGGTGATGTCCACCACCTGGCGGTACTCGCCATCCACCTTGCCGTCGTCGTCGATCGTTTGCACCCGGACATCCCGCTGATAGGTATAGTTGTCCAGCGCCCGGCGGAACTCGCTTTCCTTGGCGGCAAATTCCTGGATGATTTTGTCCGGCGGGATCGCCGGCGGGCTGGTGTCGATGGGGCCGAAGCCGGAATCCGGCCGGTCCGGGGTGGAGTTGTTGGCGCCATTCTGGCCGAACGAGGCGCAGCAAGCCCACGCGAAGAAAAGCGCCAGAACTGCGAAACAAGAGGTGCGGCTTGGTCGGATCACGACAAAATCTCCCGGTTTGGCGGAGGAATGGTTTCCGTCGAGCGAACTCCCGCCAGCTCCACTCGGCTGGCGCATCCGGGCGGGCCGGGCGCGCGGTCTCCACACCCCATTCTCCACCCTGAAGGTTAGACTGGCGATCCCCGGGGATGGACGCGCCGAATCGGCATTCCTTTCACCGGCCGCCGGATTCCCCCGCGTCGCCCGCCGCTTCGCCCAGCGCCGCGCGAAGGCGTCCCTGCGCAGCCTTCAGCCGCGCCTCCGCCTCCTCCCGCGGCATGCCGAGCTTCCGCATCAGGATCGCTACGCGCACCGAACCGGCCTGCTCCAGAAGTTCTGCCGCCTCGCCACGATCCGCCCCGGTCGCCACGGCAATGATCCGCGCCGCCCGGTCCTTCAGCTTGGCGTTGGAGGGCTGGACGTTGACCATCAGATTGCCGTAGACCATGCCCATGCGGATCATCGCGCCGGTGCTCAGCATGTTGAGCACCATCTTGGTCGCAGTGCCGGCTCGCAGACGCGTCGATCCGCATATGGCCTCCGGACCGACGGCCGGGGTGATGGCGATGGCCGCCAACCGCTCCACATCCGATCCCGGCGCGCAGCTCAGCCCCACGGTAAGCGCGCCTTGGGAACGGGCGTATTCCAATCCGCCCAGAACATAGGGCGTGCGCCCGCTGGCGGCGATGCCGACCACCACGTCGTTGGAGCCCAAGCCCCGGGCCTTCAGGTCCTCGGCGCCCTGCCGGGGATCGTCCTCGGCGCGCTCGACCGAATGCCGCAGCGCCCGTTCGCCGCCGGCGATAATCCCCTGGACCATCTGCGGATCCACATTGAACGTAGGCGGGCACTCGGAAGCGTCCAGAACCCCCAACCGGCCTGAGGTTCCCGCGCCCTGGTAGAACAGTCTGCCGCCCCGTTCGAAACAGGCGGCGATGCCGTCGACGGCGCGCGCGATGGCGGGCAGCTCCGCCCGCACGGCATCGGCGACCGTCCGGTCGCCTTCATGGATCGCCTGGAGCATCTCCAGGGTAGGCAATCGGTCGATCTCCTCGGTTGCCGGGTTGCGCATCTCCGTGAGAAGACTGTCGAATTCGGTCATTTTCAGGAGTCCTTTCCAAGGGGTCCAAGCCGGGGATCCATTCCGGGGCACATCCGCCGAGGCGCGCCAAGCCAGAATAATGCCCGGACGAGGGAAGCCGAAAGCGGCCGGGTTTTTGCTCTCTGTGAAAGTGGCCGCTCGGGTTTGACCCGGACCGGGATGTGGCCTACATTGGCATCTGCCGAAAATTGCTCTGCCTGGAGCCTCTGGAGCCCTCGTGATGAAACTTTTTCGCCCGGTCCTCGCGCAAATGAAACTTCGGTCCGCCTACCGCTCACTTCTGCCGCTTGCTCTCGCCATTCCTCTCTCTCTGACGGCGGAAATGTCGGCGCAAACTTCGACCCTGGCCGCCACGCCGCCCATGGGCTGGAATAGCTGGAATCATTTCGCCGGCCGGGTCACCGACCAGGATGTGCGCAACGCCGCCGACGCTCTCGTCTCCACCGGCATGCGGGATGCGGGGTATATCTACGTCAATATCGACGACACCTGGCAGGGCGAACGCGACGCGCAAGGCAACATCCAGTCCAACGCCAAATTCCCCGACATGAAGGCTCTGGCCGACTATGTGCACTCCAAGGGCCTCAAAATCGGAATCTATTCCTCGCCGGGACCGCTGACCTGCGGCCGCTATGCGGGAAGCTATGGGCACGAACAACAGGACGCGGCGACCTACGCCAAGTGGGGCTTCGATTACCTGAAGTACGACATGTGCAGCTTTGGGCCCATCGTGCGCCAGGAGTCCAACGGCGACCCGCAAAAGGCCCAGCAGATTATCCAGGCCGCCTACGACAAGATGCATCGGGCCCTGGTCGCCACGGGACGCCCGATCGTCTTCAGCCTATGCCAGTATGGAGTGGATAAGCCTTGGGAGTGGGCGCCGGCGCTGGGCGGAAACCTCTGGCGCACGACCGGAGACATCAATGCAACCTACGACCGGATGACCCTCATCGGCTTCTCCCAGGCCGGATTGTCGAAATATGCCGGGCCAGGACATTGGAACGACCCGGACATGCTGGAGGTGGGCAACGGCCGGCTCACGCCGGACGAAAACATCACGCATATGAGCCTTTGGGTGCTGCTCGCGGCTCCGCTGCTGGCCGGCAACGATCTTTCCCAGATGACCCCGGCTACCCTGGCCATTCTGACCAACAAAGAGGCGATCGCGATCGACCAGGATCCCCTGGGCGTGCAGGGCGACCGCGTCTCCGAGGTCGGCCCGGTGGAGATCTGGTCCAAACGGCTGCAGAATGGGGATGTGGCAGTGGGGCTGTTCAACCGGAACGGAAACGAATTGCCGATCACCCTTCCCCTGAGCGAGGTAGGCTTCCCAAATGGGGCCAAAGCCCGCGACATATGGCAGGCGAAGGATCTGGGAACGCTGCAGGGCAACTATACCGTCGAGGTTCCCAGCCACGGCGCCGTGCTGCTGCGTCTTTCACACTGACCGGCTCCGAAGCGGTCCAATGGTCCCGTGCAATCGGGGCGCCGGCCGCCTGAACCCGCTCCCGGCGCCGGGAGCCCCTCCGGATTCCGCGGGCTGCAACTCCGGAACGAGCCGCGGGCGGATAAATCCGCGTCTTACGCTCCGCTCAGACCGCGGCGGCGAGATAAACGGCGAACCATTCCGCCTCATCGCTCCATTTTCCGCGCAGATCGAAGTCCGCGGCGGGGAGCAGTTCCCGCACTCCCCGGTCGGTGAATTTATAGCTGTTCTCGGTGTGGATGGTCTCCCCGCGCGTAAAGCAGGCCCGCAGATCCAGGGCGGGAATCGTGACGCGCTGGGCGGCCAGACTCTCCAGATGCATCTCCATGCGCGACCGGGGCTCGTTCCATACCGCCCTGTGGACGAATCGATGGGTTTGGAAATCGGCCCCCAGCTCGCGATTGATGCGGATCAGCAGGTTCTTGTTAAAGGCCGCCGTGACTCCGGCCGCGTCATCGTATGCGGAGAGCAGGGCCTGCGGGTCCTTCACCATGTCGACGCCCAGCAGCAGCATATCGCCGGGAGCAAGATGCGCGCGAAGCCCGCGCAGAATGTCGCTCCTGTCGGGGGGGTCGAAGTTGCCGATGCTGGAACCGATGTATAAGACCAGCTTTCGCCCGGCGGCGCGGAAGCCGCATTCGATGCTCGCCAGATTCCGCGTGTAATCCGCAAGGATCGGGTGGACGGCCACGCCTTCATATTCTGTTTCAAGCCGCGCTTTCGCATCCTCCACTGCGCTCTGCGATATGTCTATGGGGTAATACGCGACCCGTCCCTGCCGCCGCAACGCGGCCTCCAGCAGGACTCCCGTCTTCGTCGCCGCCCCGGCGCCCAGCTCGATTACGGAGAGCCTTCCGGCTTGGGCGCTCATGGCGATCATTTCGTCGCCGTGCTGGAGAAAAATCTCCCGCTCCAGGCGAGTGAGGTAATACTCGGGAAGCTTGGTGATCGATTCGAACAGGATCGACCCCTTCTCGTCATAAAGGAGCCACGGCGGCAGAGCCTTGGGATAGGACGACAGTCCATGGTGAACCGCCGTCCCAAAAAGAGTGTGGGACTGAGTGCGGAGGGCGTCTTGCGGCTTGGGCGCGGCAATGACTGGCATGGTGAGGATACTTCTTCTCCTGAATTTGTTAGAGCGTCGCCAGGCGAATGCCGGAAAATTGCCAGCGAGTCGCGGGGGGGAAGAAATTTCTGTAGGTAGCGCGGACATGCGATTTCGGCGTCACTGCCGAGCCTCCCCGCAGCACCATCTGGTTGCTCATGAATTTGCCGTTGTATTCCCCCAGAGCTCCGGGCGCTGGACGAAATCCGGGGTAGGCGATATACGGGCTCCGCGTCCACTCCCACACATCTCCATACAACTGCGCAGGGTGAAGACTCGATTGCCTGGAGCAGGCCTCGGGATGCAAGCGGCCGTTCTCCAGAAAATTACCCTCGATTGGCGCGGCGCACGCCGCCACCTCCCACTCCGCCTCGCCGGGCAGGCTCAGTCCCGACCAGCGGGCGAAAGCATCGGCCTCAAAATAGCTCACATGGCATACCGGCGTCGCCGCCAGGCTCTCAAAACTCTCACGGCCGCCCATGGTATAGATGCGCCAAACCCCCTCCTCGAACATCCAGTAGAGCGGCGCCTGCCAGCCTTCCCGCTGCACGCACTGCCACCCTTCGGCCAGCCATAGCTGCGGGCGGCGATAGCCGCCGGCCTCCATGAAGTCCAGATATTCGGCGCAGGTAACCAGACGGCTGGCCAAAGCAAAAGGCCGCACGTATACCGCGTGGCGGGGAAGCTCGTTATCAAAGGAGAAACCGCCGCCCGGGAAGCCCACTTCCAACAGTCCGCCGCCGTATTCCACATAGCGCCGGTCCGGAAGCGGATCTGGAACCGGATCTGGGCGCGGGTTTGGGGCCGCTCCCGCGGCATAGGCGGTGCGCAGGGGATTGGTCCACAGGGCGTGTTTGATGTCGGTGGCGATCAGCTCCTGGTGCTGCTGTTCGTGGTTCAGCCCCAAAGCCAGTCTCTCCAGCACCTCCGGAGCAGGGTTCGATTCCAGAAGCCGTTCGATGCCCTCTTCCACATGTCGGCGGTAGGCAAACACGGCGTCCAGCCCGGGACGCGAAAATGAGGCTCGGAGTCGCTTCTCCGGTTGGTCGGAGATGGCGTTGTAGTAGCTATTGAAGAGCCACAGGAACCGGGCGTCGAATTCCCGGTAGCCGGGCAGGAACTCGCGCAGCAGAAAGGTCTCGAAAAACCAGGTGGTGTGCGCCAGATGCCATTTTGCGGGACTGGCTTCCGCGCAGGACTGCACCATCATGTCCTCGGCCGAGAGCGGCCGGCATAGCGCTTCGCTTTGCCGCCGGACGCGGGCGAACTCCACGCCGGCGGTCGCCGCCTGTTGCGCGCCGGCAATCGGAGCGCCGATCATCCAGGGGATTGGAGTCATTCCGGCAATTGCCTCCTTTGAAGCCCATTCGAAGCGATTCCCATGGCGGATTTCAAGCAAATCCGGAGCAAGTTTCAGGTCTCCGCCCGGCGGTCCGCGCTCCTTCCATCAGATGGGAAGCCGACGGAAAAGTCTTCGATAAAAAGTATGGGCTGCCGAGGAGAGCTTGTGCCAAGGTCAATATTGCGAGAATTCCGGCGCCGGCCCCCACGTCGGGAGCGGTCTGTTCAACCGGAGATCCGCCGGAGGGCATCGCGCCGGCGCCCGGGAGACGCCACCCCTAGCTGCGGCTGAGCAGGCTGGCCAGCGCATAGGCGGCGCCCGCGGCCAACCCCCCGATGATCAGCGTTTGCAGCGCGCTGCGCAGCGGTTTTGCTCCGGTCAACCTGCCTTTCACCGCGCCGAAGATCAGCAGGGCGGCCAGCGTGATGCCGGTAGAGGCCTCCAACGCCACATTGACCTGCCTGGCTAGCACGTACGGGCCCAATGGAATCAGGCCGCCGACGATATAGGAAAGAGCGATGGTGAGCGCGCTCTGGCGCGCTCGGTAGGGCGCCGGCTTTTCCAGGCCGAGTTCGAAGGACATCATAAAATCGACCCAATTCTGCGGGCTGCGCTTCAGCGCCCGCAGCACGGATTCGCTCTCCGGGCGCATCACTCCATAGCGCTCGAAGATCTCGTAGATCTCCTCTTCCTCGTCCCTTGTGCGCTCCACCACCTCGCGCTCTTCGCGTCTCCGTTCGCTGGCGTAGTGCTCGGCGTCCGCCTGCGAGGCCAGAAAGCCGCCCAGACCCATGGCGATGGATCCGGCGGCAATCTCCGCCAGCCCGGCCAGGACGACGACATGGACTGAGCTCACCGCGCCCGAGAGCCCGGCCGCCAGCGCGAAGGGCACGGTCAACCCATCCGACATGCCGATGACAACATCCCGCACCAGCGCGGTGGACTCAAAATGCTTCTCGATGTGCTCCGAGGAAGGAGGATTCGCTAATTTTTCCGGCATCGCGGCAGTGTACCGCACCAACCTTTCCGCGGTCGCGGCCTAGGGTCGCGGATTCGGAAGGCGGATTCGGACTGCATCGTCCTTGCGTCCTTCCTCCGGGATGCGCCGTCTAGCTTAATAGTTCTGAAACCTCCACAGGTCGTGGAATGAAATCCGGACCGGAAGAGTACGTGGACCGCATTCCATTCGGAAGGAGCAAGCGGTTGACCCGGCGCAGGCCCACGCCTCGAAACTGGGCGTCCATGTTGGCGACGTCGATGATGGCGCGAATCATGGCTCCGGCGGCCTTTCTCTTCGCCGCGCTCGCAGGACTCTGCCAGCAAGGAGCCCCCGGCCAGCCCTCTGAGGACCGGGGAGAGTTGGCTGCGATCTTCGGCTCGGGAAACGCCGTGCGCGGCGAGGTCACCGCAATCCCTGCCGGCGATGCGGTCAATGGCAGCTTCACCATTCGCACGGATCAAGGCCAGAGTTACAAGATCTTCTACAGTCCCAATACGCGCATCGTGAAGGAGCGCCAGCCGGTCAAGCCCGGGATCGTCAAAGTTGGCGACATGCTGCTCGCCGCCGGTCAGGTGAATCAGAAAAGCGGGACAGTAGGGGCGGTGTTTCTCGTCGATGTCGATGCGGAGAAGGTTCGCGCCGCCCGCGCGGCCTTCGGCAAGACCTGGACTGCGGGCAAAGTTACCGCCGTGCACGATCTCCAGATCACAATCGAACGCGCCGGCGACAAGGTCACCCAGGTGATCGCGGTGGATGAAAACACCTCGTTCCGCAAACGGAGGGAGGACGTTACCCTCGGGGATATCCAAGTCGGAGAGATGGTCAGCGCTCAGGGCACCCTGAACGGCAATGTGTTTTTGGCGACGACCGTGCGCGTCATGGATCCTCCATCCGGCGGATTCCAGGGCGGATCGGGCGGCGGCCCGGGCGCGCCGGGTGAAACTCCGTAGCGGCCGAGAGGCCGCGTTCGGACCGGTCACGAAAGCCGGTTCCGGGATGCTGGCCGCGGCGCCAGTCCACCACCGCCGCAAACTGTCCGGCGGTGGAGCGGCAGCTTTCGCATCCTCCTCCGCCAGCGCTGAAAATTTGCGTACGTCTCCGTCATGAAAACTGGCAATGCGCACAATGCGGCTAGGGCGCTCCTGTTGTGTCTTGCGGCGGGCCTGACGGCTGCCGCCCAGGGGCCCGGGCTGAAGGGGCCGGCTCCCGCAGGGAATGCCTCCCAAGCCTCCACGCCCCGCTCGCCCGCCGCGGCATCGGCTCCTATCGCCGGCGGGGTGGTTCATGGTCAGGTAAAGTCGGGATCCATTCCTCTGCCGGGAGTATCGGTGACGGCGACCAATACCTTGACCGGCAAAAAATACAGCGCCGCCACCGACATTGCCGGCAGGTATTCGATCGCCATCCCGCTCAATGGCCGATATGTGATCCGGACTGAATTCGCGGCCTTCGCTCCAGCCACCAGCGAAGTGCTGATCGAGCCGGCCACCGGAGGCCCGCCCTTGATTCGCCAGGTGGATTTTTCGCTTCTCCTCGCCTCCCGCTCCGGGGAAGAGAATGGGGGCTCTGGAGAATCGCGCGGGGCCCGCAGGTACCCCGGCTCCGGGGCCCAAAATCTTGGTCTGATTGGCGCTCTCGCCGGCGCCGTGGACGCCGGAAATGGGGCTGGATTGGCGGGCGCCTCCCTGCCTTCCATGTCCTCCAGCCCCGACTTTTCCAGCGACTCGATCGCCGTGAACGGCGCCGCCGGCAGCACCAATCCCTTCGCGGGAATCGATATTCAGCAGCTTCGCGACAACGCGCAGCTCAATCGCTCACTCTCCGGCAATGGCGGTCCGGGAGGTGGTGGACGCGGCGGCTTCGGGGGGCCCGGGGGCGGAGGCGGCGGTCGTAGATTCGGCAACTTCCGCAACTTCAAACCAAACCAGCCCCATGGCGCGTTCTACTGGGACGGGGGCAACAACGCCCTGAATGCCGAACCGTTTTCGATCCGCGGCCAAGCCATCCGTCAGCCCAGCGCGGCGCAGAATCAATTCGGACTCACCTACTTTGGCGCTCCCTATATCCCCGTGGTCCTCAAGCATGACAGCCACGATATGCTCTTTTTCAACCTATCGGGTCAACGCTCTTCGAATCCCTTCGACCAATATGGAACCGTCCCCACCGCTGCGGAACGAACCGGCAATCTTTCCCAGTTGACGACAGAGAGCGGGCAACTGCTCACGATCTACGATCCCCGCACCGGCCGCCCCTTCCCGAACAACATCATCCCATCCGCGCGCGTAGCGCCGCAGGCGCGCGCGCTTTTGTCTTTCATTCCTCTGCCCAATCAGCCGGGCGCCATCCAAAATTATCTTCGCCTTACCTCGGAGGAGAGCAACCTGACGCGATTCGGGCTGCGCTTCATTCATACCTTTGGAAGCGCAGCCGGCGGTTCTCCGCTGATTGGCCTGCTGCGCCAATATCTCGGCCAGGGCGGCCCCGGCTGGAGCCAGAACATCAACGCGAACTTCAACTATCTCCACCAGGCGGCGGACGAACTGAATCTCTTTCCCGAACTCGGCGGCAAGACCCAGATGCACCAGTACTCCTTGCAGCTTGGATACTCGCTCGGCAAGGGAAGGCTGACCAACAACTTCACCGGAGGCTGGAACCGCACGGATTCCCAGAACAGCAACTATTTCACCGGGGTGGAAGATATCGCCAGCCAGATCGGGCTTGCCGGACTGCCCTCCAATCCCCTGGTATTCGGCCTGCCCAATCTCACCCTCAACCAGTTCACCGGCGTCAATGAGCAGCAGCCGAATTTTGAAATCAATCAGACAATCTCCTTTTCCGAGTCGAGCGCCTGGATCCATGGCAAGCACAATTTTCGATTCGGCGGAGATATTCGCCGCGTTGACTTGAATCTTTTCGGCGACACTGCCAACGCCACAGGGACGTATACCTTCACCGGCCTTTTTACCGAGCGGCCGGGGGCTTCCGGCAATGCGGTCAGCGCCACCTCCGGCTCTTCTCTGGCCGACCTGTTGCTTGGCCTGCCGCAACAGACTTCCCTGCAGGCCCCGTATCAAACCTCCTACCTGCGTGAAAATATCTGGGACCTGTATGCGCAGGACGACTGGCGGGCGCGTTCCAACCTGACCTTTCTCTATGGCCTACGGTACGAATATTTTTCTCCCTATTCGGAGAAGAACAACCGGCTTGCCACCCTGGATACCGGGAACGACTTCGCCTCGGTGGCCACCGTCGTTTCCAATGGCGTCGGGCCGTTTACCGGCAAATTCCCGCGGGACCTGGTCTATCCGGAACGCGACGACTTCTCCCCCCGCGTCGGCTTTGCCTGGCGGCCCATACAGGACACCGTGCTCCGCGGCGGTTACGGGATTAACTTTACCGTGGGACAATATGTGAAGTTCGTCCAGGATTTCGCCTTTGAGCCGCCCTTCGCGGATGTACAGACCAACGAAGTCGCCAGCGTAAGCCAGCCGCAGTTCTCGCTGGCCAACGGCTTCCCGGCCCCGCAGAGCGAGGGAAACTACGCCGTAAACAAGTACTACCGCCTGCCCTACGTGCAGGTGTGGAACCTGAACCTGCAGCGCACTTTTCCCGGATCCATCGTCCTCAATATCGGATACAACGGATCGAAGGGCTCGGACCTGGAC
>JAJYZK010000358.1 GCA_021799945.1 Acidobacteriota bacterium | reverse complement strand
AAATCGAATACCCGGAAGATTTATCAGCGCGGCCGCTGAATGTAGAGGCGGAAGGTTGGAATGTGCAGCCGATCGTGATGGCCATCGGGGAATAAGATCTGGGGAGCGCTTGACGCACCGGGCGCCAACGGGTCGTGCTGTGCTCGCCGATTTTCCTCTCCTGCGTGAACGATCTGGTGGGGAGTGACCGGATCGATGGCGATGGATTGCTGCGCCAGGCGGTAGAACGGCTACATCGTCGCCAGCAAATTCGCGGATGACCTCCCTTGCTATCGACGGGAAGAGATCTTTGCGCGGCAAGGCTTCGGAATCTCGCGGGCTACGCAGTCGGTCTGGCGCGGCTGCGCAGGCGATCCGGCCAAACCGCTCCTTCGGTCTGACGCAAAATCTTCACAATCTGCTCAGGCGCGTGCTTGCCGGCCTCGGCCGCTCCATGCTTCTTCCATACCGGCTTGTCGCACTCCCATGGGCGCAGAATTTGCCGGGCGCTCCACTGGAGCCGAGCGCGACCGAAGTTTGGGGGCGCGCTGTATAGCCATTGGAGGGAACATCGATTCTCTCAGCTCATCCCGCAGCAGCGTTTGAACTTTTTCCCGCTGCCACAGAGGCATGGGTCATTTCTTCGGGGCTGACTCCGGTGGCCGGCCTGCGCATCGCGGGCCATGGCCCATCGCATAACCTGGGCGGGCGCCTGCTGTTGGTGGAGTCGCTGGGCCATAAAGCGCATATACGGATCGATATGATGGAAGAATTTCTTGTAGCCCTCGCATAGATAGTTCAGCCCCGCCTCGCCGTCCGGCGTTTTCAGAAAACGGTGTTTGGGACATTCGCCGTTGCAGGCGAAGCGCACGTCGCACTGCCGGCAATATTCCGGCAGCGCATCGTTCTTGTCCTGGCCAAATCGCACTTGCTGTGGAGACGCAACCATGACGCCGAGGGCGGACTCCATGATGTTTCCCAGGCGATTTTCCGGGTACACAAAATGATCGCAGGAGTACAGGTCTCCGTTGTGTTCGATGGCCAGGGCGGAGCCGCAGGTTTTGCGGAAGATGCAAAGGCCAGCCTCCAGACCTGCCCACATCTGGAGCGAAACATCAAACAATTGCACAAAGATTCGGCCGACATCGTTTCGAACCCATTCGTCGAAGATGGCGCAGAGAAACCGCCCAAACTGTTTGGCTTCCACCGACCAGTTCGATACCGCGGCCTGTTCGGAAAAACCGGGAGAGACCAGGACCATGCCGTGCTCCGTAGTCCGACTGGAGATCCGCTCCACGATGGGGATGAACTGCATATAACCGCTGCCGTTCTGCTTAAGGAAACGATAGACGTCGAGCGGATGGTAAGAGTTCTTGCGGTGGACTGTGGTGAGCGTGTTGAACGCAACCCGATGTTTCCGGAGCGTCTCAATGCCGCGCATCACGCGATCGAAGGTAGGCTGGCCGCCCTTGTCGACGCGATAGGCATCGTGCAATTCGCGCGGGCCGTCGATGGAGATGCCGACGAGAAACGAATGCTCGGAGAACAAACGGCCCCAGGCGTCGTTGAGCAGCACCCCATTTGTCTGAAAGGCATTCTCAATCCGCTTGCCATTGGCGTATTTCGATTGCAGCGCAATCACTTTGCGAAAATAATCCACGCCAAGCAGCGTAGGTTCGCCGCCCTGCCAGGCGAAATGGATGACCTGGCTGTCTTGCTGCTCAATGTATTGGCGAATATAGGATTCGAGAACATCCTCCGCCATCGCCCATTTCGAGGCGCCGGGGTAAAGAACCTCCTTCTCCAAATAGAAGCAGTATTTGCAATCCAAATTGCAGATCGGTCCGATCGGCTTGGTCAAGATGTGAAACGCTGTCGTATTCATCCCTGGCCTCTGGCGATCCGACCCCATTTGCCGTCAGTCATAGCTCCACTCCTGGGCCGCAGGGCGCCATGGCGACCGTAATGTAGGGATTGAATATCTGGTCTTTGTGCGCCTGCGCGAATTTCCACATTCGCTGAAGCAAGTCGCGCCGTATGTCCGCCAGCCCAGGAGGCAGCGGAGGCCATGCCGCGTCGCCGCCGGAGTCATACCCGTTCCCCTGCTCCACCATGGCCCGCGATTGTTTCACGTCGGGGAATGCAAGGTTCACCATTTCATGAGGATCGGCCTTCAAATCGTACATCTCGTCGTAGTCAAATCCGTTATAGACATACTTATGGTCTTTGGTCATAACGATCCGCTGGGTGTAATAAAGCTCCACTCCATTGAGTTGCCCAAATATCGCATCTCTCCAACCCGCGGGCGTCTCGCCCTGAAGCCAGGGCAGGAGACTCTTTCCCGACATCCGGTAATCCGAGGACGGAATGCCCGCCGCCTCCAGAAAGGTAGGCGCAAAATCTGTAGTCGATACAAAAGCATCGATCTGGCGGCCGGGATGTACTATGCCTCGCGGCCAGCGAATGATGGTGGGGATGTTATATCCTTCGCGGAAACCTGGCACTCCTTTGGCCCATAGACCATGCGCGCCTGCATAATCGCCATGATCCGAGACATAGACGACGATAGTATTTTCGGCTTGACCGGTCTGTTCCAAAGCATCCAAGAGAAAACCAAAGAGAGCGTCCTGCATGGTCGTCTTGGCCCAATAATGCAAGATGCTCTTTCGGACCTCGTCATCGCTCAACTGGGCCCAGTACTGATACCGCATTCGCTGGTAGATGCGTGGCTTGTCTTCCAGCGTGTCCCGGAAGTTGCGAGGGAGCTCGATCGATTTTGGGTCATACATGTCGACAAAGTGCTTGGGCACATCGTAGAGATCGTGCGAGCCGTCGTTGGAAATCATCAAAGCCCACGGTTGGCCGCCGCCGGCCAATCGCTTCAGTTTTTTCGTTCCTTCCAGAACTGGCCGATATTGGCTTTCTACGGCCTTCAAAGGATTGGAGCTTGGCGTAGGCAGCGTCTTGTATAACTCGACATTTCCCCACCCGGGCCGGAAAACCTCGCCGGGCTTCCGGGGTCCCGTCTCGCTCAGTTCCGCCCGCGCTTCCGTCCAGGCGCTGTCTCGGCGATGCAGTCCCGGGACATATTGATACGCGCTGTAGCCTGCTTCAGGATTGCCGGCATGATCGGTGTAGGAGTTAGTCCAGCCTGCGTCCCAGGGGGTTACATCCCGTCCAACGTGCCATTTTCCGGAATAGTCGAGTTGATAGCCGGCCTTTCGCAAATACTCCGGGAAATACCTGGTTCCAGGGTAGGGATTTGCATGGATTGCAGTATCCGTGTCGACATTGTTGAACACGCCATGATCGCTGGGGTACAAGCCCGTCTGGAAGCTGGCCCGGGAAGGACAACAGTGAGGACTCGGACAGAATGAATTTGGGAAAAGCAATCCTTGGCCGGCAAATCGGTCAACATTCGGCGTGAGACATGGATACCCCGGCAACACCGCCTGTCCCTGAGTCTGATCCGGCATGAATATGAGAATATTCGGACGCTCCTCCGAGGCAGAAGAGGCCGATATGCCTTCAAGAGCGGAGGGCTTGACCAGCTTGCTCGCCGCCACTGCGCTGGTCCTCGTGAGAAAGGCTCTTCGTGTCACCATCTATTTCTCTCCTTTGCTACGCCATCGTTTTGTCTTTCTTCGGGCGACCTCGGAATCTGCGCTCTCAT
>JAJYZK010000357.1 GCA_021799945.1 Acidobacteriota bacterium | reverse complement strand
CGCCGATCGCGTTGCAGACGCTTTCGCCACGCGCGTCGCAGCCGAGACACGGGTCGGCCGCCGTCGGGCGTGATGGGTCGGCCGAAAGGATGGGGACTCCGCTGGGCACGGGAACAGGCAAGCCGGACGCCAGGGGGGGCACATTGACCCAGATCAATGAAACGCGCCGCCCGGGCGCGCCTGTTGACAACGATGGAGCCGCGACCGCCATGCTGCCTGCCGAGATCACGGTCACGCCGCTGACGCCGGCGGAGATCGACTTGGTCTATCCGCTGGTACGGAGCCTGCGCCCGGCGCCCAGCCCGGTGGCCTGGCGGCGCCACGCGCGCCAGAGCCTCGCCGCCGCCGCGCGCGGACGGGGCGGCATCATGGTGGCGCGCCGGGCCGGACGGGAGCATCCCTCCGGCCTCTGCTGCTACCGCAAGGAGTGGGATTTCCAGCGCGGCCCGGTACTGACCGCCAGCCATTTCGTCGCCCTCGATATCCTCGACCCGGCCCCGGTGCTGGCCGCGCTCGCCGACGGGCTGGCGGCGTTGGCGGTCCGGCTGGGCTGCGTGGAGGCGCGCGCGCTGGTGGCCGGCGAGGCGGCCGGCGCGCTGGCCGGCAGCGGCCTGCGCCATGCCGGGGAAGTGTTGGACATGAGGGTGGGCGGCGCGGCTAGCGCCCCAGCGCGCCGCGCAGGATCAGCCCCGTCCCCAGCAGGCTGAGCACCACCAGCGCGACCCGCCGGTGCCAATGCGCGGGGCTGTGCTGGAACCCGAACCGCCCCAGCCGCGCCCCCACCACCAGCGCCGGCAGCGCGGCCAGCGACCAGCCCAGGATCGCCCGCCCCACCAGCCCGTGCCAGGCCATCGGGATCAGCGCCGATATCGCGGTGATGACGAAGAACACGATCGCCGTGGCCCGCACCACCGCCGTCGTCAGCGGCAGCGCCAGCAGATAGGTGACCACCGCCGGCCCCGCCATGCCGGCCAGCCCGTTGGTCACCCCGGCGATCAGCCCCGCCCCCAGGGTGACCGCGCGCGAGGGCCGCGGCGGCAGTTGCAGGCCCTTGCCCAGCACCGCCACCGCCCCCAGGATCAGCGCGCCGATCACCACCCGCGCCCCGGCATCGCGAGCCGCCTGGACCCCGCGCCGGATTTCGGCGGCGGTGCACTCCCCGGAGAAGGGGAGAGTTCGATAGCGGATCGCGGCGCCGGCGAAGGTTGTTGCCCATACCGGCGCGAGCAGGCGGATGGCAGTGCTTCCGGCAATCAGGAGCGCCGGTCCATCCAGGCCCAGATTGCGCATCTCAGAGCCAAGCTGCTCTGGGGCATGCGGGCCCTGCGTGTAGCGGGAGGGTGAGCAGAAAACTTTAAGCATCGCTGTTCCTCGCCGGCCGCCTGACGGTGAGAGGAATTCCAGGCGCCGCGGCTCCCATCGTACTCTGCCCGTGCGTGTTTTCAGACCGCGAGTCGTGGGTCAGTTTGGAACTCCACGGGAGAGGCGAGCATTCGCCAGCATGGGAGGCGGTGAACCAGGATTCCGCTCTCGCAAAACACTCTTGTCCAAGACAGCATTTTCCGTGAATTGAGCGGCCGATTTCACAGGGCATTGTTGTGCTCTCCAGGCGGGAGCGCCGGGGTTGTTCGAGGACATGGTCTGGAAGGATCTTGGATCGAAGGATCTTGGATCGGCAGGACGATTCGCATGTCGATTATAGGTGCGCGGGGCCACATCGCGCGCGCCTCACGCTGGCGCCGGCGCTATAGTAAGGGGAAGGAATTCCGCGACCTGCAACCATGGCTTCCGATACGGCGTCGGCTCCGCTTCCCTCCCGGGAATTTCCGGGCATGACCGGAACTCCGGTCCTCTACAACGACTGGTATCCGGCCCTGCGCAGCGATCGGCTGCAGGGGGGGCGGATGGCGACCGCCATGCTGCTTGGCCTTCCTCTGGTGCTGGGGCGCAAGCGGAATGGGCGCATTTTCGCCATGCGCGACGCCTGTCCCCATCGAGGCATTCCTCTCTCCTGCGGGCGCTTCGACGGCGACGCGGTTATCTGCAAGTATCACGGATGGTGTTTTGAGCCGGAATCGGGCCAATGCATGGAGATTCCCTCTCTGGCCAGCGGGCAGGATCACCCTCGCAAGATCTACTCCGCCGCGTTTCCCTGCGTCGAAGGGGATGGCTACGCCTGGGTGTATGTGCCGAAGCCGGGATCCGGCCGCATGCGGCTGGAAGGACGAGAGGGCCTGCCTCCGGTTCCCGAACCGCCGAAGTTCAGCGCCAGATTCCGCACCGCGCACCTGTCCGCCGATCTGCCGTGCGACGTGGATCACGGGATCATCGGGCTGATGGATCCGGCCCATGGCCCCTTCGTGCATCAGGCCTGGTGGTGGCGCACGCGGCGCAGCATCCATGAGAAGAAAAAGCTCTTCGAGCCCATCGCGCAAGGCTTCCGCATGTCCGCGCACGCGCCCTCGGCCAACAGCGCTCCCTACCGGCTGCTGGGCGTCTATGGAGAGCCCATTCGCACCACCATCGACTTCGTGCTGCCCAATCGCAGGTATGAGACGCTGCGCTGCGGCGACCGATGGTTCAGCAGCCTGACGACGGTGACGCCCGTCACCGCGGGCCAGTGCCGCATCGACGTCTGCGCGGCCTGGAACGTTTTTTACGCGCTGCCTTTCGCCACCGCCATTGCGCGCTTTTTCGGGAAGCGATTTGTGCGGCAGGATCAGGTCACCATGATCCAGCAGGCCGAGGGCCTGAAATTCAATCCGCCGCTGATGCTGATCGACGACGCGGACCGCCCGGCGAAATGGTATTTCGCTCTGAAACGCGCGCGGCTGGAGGCCGAGGAGACCGGCAGGCCGATGGCGCACCCCATGGAAGGGCCGGTCACCCTCTCCTGGCGGAGCTGAGCCGGCGCGCGCCGGCTCAAGCCGGAACTTCGCCGGCCGGCTCATCCTCCACCACCAGTTGCTCGACGGCGATGCCGAGCTGCCGGCCCAGTTCGGTAAACCGATCCTGCCAGCGTTTCCCCGCCCCGGAGCCCATCTCCGGGAGCAGCGCGGGGGACGAAGTGAGGATCTGGTGCCAGATATTCTGCGCCTGCCAGAGATTCAGCTCGAAGGGCAGCTCATGCGCGGTGCGAGCCATGGCCAGCGTGCGGTCCAGCCCGGAAATGTCCGTGGGCCTGGCCTGCAGCGCCACCATCGCGCTCTTCATGCGCTGGTCCACGATATAGCGCAGTTCGCGCATCTCCAGGGAGACCTGATTGGATTGGGCCAGACACACCAGCGAGCGGAGCTGCGCGCGATCGATGGGATCGGCCGCCAGCGTCCGGCGTAGGCTGGCGTTGATGGCGAAGCCGGCGGCCATGGCCAGCGCCGGCGGCTTGGGCAGCCCCGAGGCGCTAAGAAACTGTAGCAGCGACAAATGCTCCCGATAGATCCCGACCAGGCTGTCTTCCAGGGCGGACAGGGTTCCTTCCAGGATCACGCTCAGGATGCGGCGCTGCTCGTCGCGGAACAGCGAGGTGAGGGAATAGGGGCTGCCCTGGAAGAAGGCGTCGATCAGGCGGATCACCTCGGGAAAATTGGCCTGGCCCACGGCCTCCCGGCACTTCTCCTGGAGCGCGGTGAAGGCCGTGTAGTCCTGGGGCGTGGA
>JAJYZK010000356.1 GCA_021799945.1 Acidobacteriota bacterium | reverse complement strand
CGCCGGATGCCGTGGCCGCCGGCGCGCAGCCAAGACCGGCCCCGAACGAACTTGCAGAAGTCAGCCCCACCGCGGACGAATTCCTCACGAACCCCGCTGCGGCAACGAAGCCGACCGCCTCCCGGAAGACCGCGGCCGTCCCTGGCGACGGCCTTCCGAAGTCGCAAGACGCCGGTTCTTCCCCGGGAACCTCGGTCGGGAAGGTCTCCCTCCGGTCGAATGCAGCGAACGGCGAACCTGCGGTGGCTGAAAAACCGCAGAGCGCTGGGCCGCAGAGCGCCGGGCAGGATCGCACGAGGGCCGGCGCGCCGGAGACCGAGCCTACCATGGGGAATCGACTCACTTTGGCTCGCGCGCTCGGTTTGAAGATCGGGAGAATCGTTGTCGATGCCGGCCATGGAGGCCACGATTCCGGCACCCTAGGCCCCTACGGCCTGCAGGAAAAAACGGTGGTTCTGGATGTGGCGCTGCGCCTGGGCAAGCTCTTGAAACAAAGGCTGGGGGCCGAGGTGATTTACACGCGCCGGAGAGACACGTATGTCCCGCTCAAGACCCGGACCGAAATCGCAAACAGCGCTCGAGCCGACCTGTTTATTTCCATTCATGCAAACTCCAGCCGCGACCCCTCCGCCAGGGGAGTGGAGACCTACTATCTGAATTTCACCACTTCGCCGGAGGCGATGGAGGTGGCGGCGCGCGAAAACGCGGTTTCCGATGAATCGATTCACGATCTCCCCGATCTGGTAAAGGAAATTACGCTGAAGGACAAGATCGAGGAGTCGCACGAGTTCGCCGCCGACGTGCAGCAGGCGCTGTACGACGATTTGGAGGAAGATAATCCGGGGCTGAAGGACCGGGGAGTGAAGAAGGCTCCCTTCGTGGTTCTCACCGGGGCCCAGATGCCATCCATTCTCGCGGAGATTTCCTTTCTCACGAACCCCGAGGACGCCCATGATCTGAGCCAGGCGGCGTACCGCCAGAGAATCGCCGAATCTCTTTACGACGGCATCGCAAAATATATCGCCGGATTGAACGGCGTCCGTCTGGCCGAGGCTCCCAACCGCCCCTGAAACCAGGTTTGAAACCGGGCGTGAAGCCGGTCCGCCGGCGCGCTCCGCCCATTGCTGCGCCAGCGGCGCCACGGTGGTAGGCTGCTAGCAGATGCCCATGAACCGCGCCCTCCCAAACTGGAAACGGCTCCGGTTTTGCTGTTCACCGGCGCTCCTTGCGCTGCCGATGGCGCTATCGGTGGCGGCCGCGCAGGTCCGCGCAGACCGGTCCGCCGCGGGGGAGGCCGCCTCGATTCTGCCCGGCAGCTTTGCCGGATGGCAAAGAAGCGGCGCGCTGCAGCAGAGCGATCAACCGCAGGCCGCCGATGCCGTGAATGCAGAGGTTCTGAAGGAATACGGCTTTCAGCAATTTCTAGCCTCGAACTACGCCTTCGGCGGCAACACGCTGGCCATTCGGCTGCTGCGCTTTTCCGATGCCAGCGGGGCCTATGGCGCGTTTACTTTCTATCGCTCTCCGCATAGCGTTGCCGAGCCGATCGGGCGGGGCGCGGCCTGGGACGGGAGTCACGTCCTGTTCTGGACGGGAGCGACGCTGGCGGAGGCGACCTTCGGTCATATCACGCCGATGTCGCCCGCGGAGTTGCGGGAGCTGGCCGCCGACCTGCCCCAGCCGCCGGGTAACGCGAACCTGGCTCCGCTGTTGCCCACGTACCTGCCGGGCGGGGGCCTTGTGTCCGAGGAGACCCGATATGCGCTCGGACCGGACTCCTATGCGCGCGCCGGAGGCGTGCTCCCTCCGGGGCTGGTGGAGTTTTCGCGCAGCAGCGCAGAGGCGGTCACCGCCAGTTATTCGGATAAGGACGGGCAGGGCCAGCTTACCCTTCTCGAGTACCCCACCCCGCAGCTTGCCGCGGCCCGGCTGCGCGACATTGACGCCTTCCTGAAGGCCGGAAACACGCCGCAGGCCGCATGGCCGCAGTCCTTGGCGGACAGCCTGCCGGGCTCGCTGAAGTCACGGCGGAGCGGGCCGATCGTGGTCCTGTTGACCGGAACGTTTTCTCCGTCGGCGGCCCAGAACCTCATCAATAAGGTCGCGTACTCCGCGGAAGTTACATGGAACCGTCCGGATGGCTATGTGGGGGAGGGAGCGAAGGTCGCCGAGCTGCTGCTGGGAGTCTTCGGGCTCTTCGCGATTCTGGGTGGAACGGCGGTGCTGCTCGGCGTCTTTTTTGGAGGCGGCCGCGCGCTCATCCGCCGGATGCGCGGCAAGCCGGCCTCGGCGCTGGATGAGGAAACAGAGTTTATCCGTCTCAATATCGGCGGCTGAAGCCGGGCCTCCGGTGGAAAGCTTCGAAATCCGCCGGAGCTCCTGAGTCTCCCGTCGATGCGCCGGACTATAGCTTCGGACGCCGGCGCAGGGCTTCTTCCAGCGTTGCCGATGCCTGCGCCAGTTCCTCGCCGGCCAGCTCCAGCCTGGGGGCGCGGACCCGCCGATTTCCTTCGCCGGTCAGATCTTCCGCCAATTTGATGAGTTGGACGAACTTCGGGACCGTATCCATTCGCAGCAGCGGCAGGAACCAGCGATAGAGGTCGAAGGCCTCCTGTCGCATCCCCATCCGGGCATATTCGAAGAGCCGCACCGATTCCACGGGGAAGGCATTCACCAGGCCGGCCACCCAGCCCACGGCTCCCATGGCCATCGCCTCCAGGATGGCGTCGTCCACTCCCACCAGGAGAGCGAGCCGATCGTCGAGCAAAGCCCGCAAGGCCGCGATGCGGCGCACGTCCGCGCTGGACTCCTTGACTGCCGCTAAATTGGGGTGCGCGTGGGCCAGTTCCGCAATCTGTTCCGGGAGAAAGTCCACGCCGTAGGCGACCGGGTTGTTGTAGAGCATGCAGGGGAGGGATGTGGAGGAGAGAATCTCTCCAAGATAACTCCTCATCTCTCTCCAATCGCCCTTATATACGTACGGCGGCAGAATCATCAGCCCGGCGCATCCCGCAGCCTCCGCATCTTTGGCGAAGGAGCGCGCCTCCGCGGTGGAAAGGGCGGAAACCGTTCCGACGATCGGCGCGCCGCCGCCCGCCGCCTGCAGCCGGGCAATCAAATCGAGCTTTTCCGCCTTGGTGAGCGTGGCCCCTTCGCCCAGGGAGCCGCCTACGATGAGCCCGGAACAGCCGCACGCCAGCATCCGCAGAGCATGCTGGACCGTCGCTTCGGAGTCTACGTCGAGATGCCGGTCGAAGGTGGTGGTTAAGGCCGGCATTACACCTTGCCATTTCATTTGCCATCTCCAATGGTTTGATTGTCGGTTGCGTTTGCGGACGGAAAGAGGAGCGTGGAGAGCGGGACGGGATAGAGGGGCGGGCGAATGGAATTCACCTTCCAGCCGAACAGATACTCCACCGCAGGGCCGCAGACCCGGCCCTGACAGGGCCCCATTCCGCAGCGGGTGTGAATTTTGGCCGCGCGCCAGCAATCGAAGCGGGCGAGGGATTCCAAAGGCGTGTCCTCGCAGCGGCAAACGATGGTCTCCGGGGGCAATTTCCTGAGTTCGTCGCGCAGGCGGAAGGCGCGCTCCAGGCCGGCGGAAAACCGTTGAAGCCGCCTCCCGCGCGGCGCCAGGCTTGCCGCCTCGCGGAGCC
>JAJYZK010000355.1 GCA_021799945.1 Acidobacteriota bacterium | reverse complement strand
TTCGTCGCCTCCAGGCTCACACCCTGCAGGGCATGGACCTCCACGTCGCCGGCTCGATAGGTCTTGCTGAGTTTGTCGACCAGGATGATCGGCGCCTCACTCATAGGAGAGCGCCTCGGTCGCATCCTGCTTCACCGCCTTGATTCCGGGAACGACGACGCCGACCATCGAGCCGGCGATGGCGATGGCGCCCGCATACAGCCACCACTCGTACACGATCTCCTGGCCCAGGCTGGCGGGCGCCAATTCCCCTATCAGCCATTGGGTTCCGTACGTCAGCGCGATTCCCGTCAGCACTCCCAGGACCGCGAGCAGAAGCGTCTCTCGCACCAGCAGATCCAGGATGAACCCGGAGGAGGCGCCAACCGCCTTCAAAATGCCGATCTCGCGCGTGCGCTCCAGCACCGCGGTATACATGGCCATGAACACCACGATGAAGCCGATGACGACAGCCACGCCGATGACCACCCCGATAAAGTTCCGCAGCAGGCCCACGCTGCTGATCGAAAGCAGCGATGTGAACTCCTCCATGGTGTAGATGCGGTAGGTGGGTAGCTTTGCGCGCAACTCCTGTAGCACGGGCTGGATGTCGGCCGGCGTGTCCACCTTCACAAAGATCTCGCTGAGGTGATGCGGGTTTCCGGTAAGTTGCTGCAGCACATCCTGCCTCACGCCGATGCGGGTCAGCTTGCCGGATTCGAATATGCCGGCGACGCGCCAATCGTGATTGATGAGGTGCAGCGTGTCCCCAACCCGGAGGCCGTGCTCCTTGGCATAGTACTCGTCGATCAGAACGTCGTTGTCGGACTTGATCGGCCCTCCCGAGAGGTAATGAAATCCCCCGCTCATCGCCGAAAATTGCTTCAGATCGAGCCCATTCATGGAGTCGAAGCCGCTCAAAGGTTGCGTCACCGTCCCGGTGACAATCGCCACATGCGGCTGTTTCGACACCAAATCGATCAACTTATCGCTCATCGGCGCGGTGCTGAGTCCGATCACCGAAGAGCCGGGAGGCCGGATCAGGATATCGGCGCCCACCCCGCGGGTGCGGCGAATGGTGCCGTCCAGGGTGCCGTAGCTTACGCCGACCAGGGTAAGAATCATGGTGACTTCAACGGCAATGGCCAGCACGCTGAGGATGGTCCGGACCGGACGGTGGACCAGGTTGGAAAGGACGAGCTTGTTAATCATGCTGGTTGGCCAGTGCGGAGGGCCTTTGGCTGCCCAATCGAGGAGCGACTTGCTGGCCTCGAGCGGCGTTGTTCTTTGTCAGGAACAGGAGGATGGGGACGGGCGGGAAGCGGCGCCGAGCCGGCATTCGAGCATTCCGGGAGCGGTGAAGGCCTGCCGGCTGGCCGCTCGCTCAAACGCTGAACGACGATCCGCAGCCGCAGGTGCTCTTCACCGTCGGATTGTCGAATTTGAACCCGGCCGCTTCCAGGGTCTCGACGTAATCGACCACGCAGCCGTTCAGGTACATCAACGACGTGGCGTCCACATACACATTCAGATCGTCGAAATGAAAGATCTTATCCATCATTCCCGCCTGATTCTCGAAGGACATCGAGTACTGGAATCCCGAGCACCCGCCGCCCACGACGCCGATTCTCAGACCGGCCGGCAGCGGATCCTGGGTGGCCATGATCTCATGCACCTTTGAGATGGCTTGCGGGGTGAGGGTAATCGGCAGCTTTGCCGGGTTCAGACTGGTTACCGGTTCAGCGACGCTAGCCATGATTTTGTGTCTCCGATCTGTCGAGGTTCTTCCTCTTTCATTTTACACTGCCGGCCTGGGCGGAGCGCTCTTGGAATCACGGGAATACGGATCACGCGGGGCTTCCGCGCGACTCAACGCACGCGACGGCGGCGGCGCAGATCCACAGCTTTCGCGGGCGGTCGGGAGGCAGACGCCTACTTTACCGTCGACCGCGAGGAAATCCGGCCATATTCCGCTTCGGAAATGAGCCTCTTGCGCAGCAGATCCCGCGTGCTGCGGAACGGGCGGTTTGCGACGATGCGTGAGGCCTCCTCCGGGGTATTTCCGGGCAGAGCCGCAACTTCGCTTTGGGAGGCCGCATCGAGGTGGAGCGGAGCGCCCGGCCCACCGCCTCCATGCAGACCCTCCTGGACGCCGCCGGCTACGGCATTCAACTCGCGCTCGGCGGTTGCGGCGGCCTGCCGCGCAGCGCGGGTGATCTCCACCGCCTGTTTACCCAGATTCCGGTTCGAGCCGCCGCGGCCGCAGCCGGCGGCCAGGCAGAGGATCAGGGTGACAGGGAGTATCCGGCGGCGCCATCCCTTCCGAGTCAAGAGACCGAAAAGGGCCGGGAAGTCCAATTCTTGCAACATCTTTTCCAGTGTCGAGCCTCGTTAGCGGCCGCAAGCAGATCCGGAGGGGCGAATCCGCCCCCGACTCTGCTGCTACCGCGCCCAGCCCCGGTCCGCTCGTTTTCATGGAAGCGATTGCATTCGCTGGAGTTGCCCGAGAGGCGCGAGGATGGTGCGAAAGCGGGTACGAAATCCAAAATCGCCGGTATTCAAGAGTCGCGCGTTAGGACTATATTTCTAGCCTAAGCAGGGAACCCCTGCGATCCGAGGCTGCCTCTCCTGAAAGCGCGCCCGGCATGCCAGGCCGCCTTGGACCAGGCCTCCCGAGGTGCAATATGAGTCTGATGCCGACGCTGTGGATCATCTGGGCCACTCTGGCCGCGATTCTCCTGCTCCTTCTCCTTTATCGCAGCACGCTCACACGCTACGAGGAGGATCAGCTTTTTCTCGACGATTCCTTCGACCGCCAGCGCGGGGAGAACGACGCCGTGCTGCGGAAGGTCGCCAAGCTCAAACCGCTGGTCACAATTTTCTCGGGAGCGACGGGCGCGATGACGGCTGCGATTCTGGGAATGTACGTCTGGGACGCGATCCGGGCATTCAATATGTGACGAAGTCCGAGGCTGCGATGACATTATCCGGAATACTGTGAACTTTTTACGATCCGTTGGAGCGAGTTTTTTCTTGATGAAAAACCCGCTCCAGGTTCGCATCCAGGTTCGCAGCTTCAGTCCATATCATCCCGGAAAATGCTTTAGCCTTGAGGGCGCGGGGAGGCGACCGGCCTCTCTTCTCTCTCGCAACCTTCGGGCTTGGCGCAATCCTCGGACGGAGCCCCGGCCGGCGCCAACAGGGGAGCGAAGACCTCTCCCACCAGCACCATCCTCGGCGCGAACGATACCCCCGCTCCGGCGAGTGTGCTGACCGTGCAGATCGAATACGCCGCGTCCGCGCGGGAGGCGTCGCTGGCCACGGCGCACGGCGTGTCTCCATCGACTCCCGCGCGAAGCAGAGCCCCGGCAACGGCGGCAAGCTCTCTTCCCGGCATATAGATGGCCAGCGTGTGATGCCGCGGGAGGGATTCCGGCCAGCGGTTCGCACCCGCCTCGCCGCTTCGGCCCGCGGCCTCCTCCGCCGAACAGTGGCCGCTGAGCACCAGCAGCCCGGAGGCCACGCGGCGATCGGTAAGCGAAACGGAAAGGCTGGCCGCCGCGGACGAGGCGGCAGTGATCCCGGGCACCGCTTCGAAAGGCACTCCGGCCTGCCGCAGCGCGTCCATCTCCTCCCCCGCGCGGCCGAAGATCATCGGGTCGCCCGATTTTAACCGCACAACCGCGAGATTTCTGCGCGCGGACCCG
>JAJYZK010000354.1 GCA_021799945.1 Acidobacteriota bacterium | reverse complement strand
CCATTGGCGATATAGAAATTCGCATAGCTGGCCGGCAGACGCTGTCCGTCGCAGAAAACCGGCGACGGCATCGGCAGCTCCACAACTTCGAAGGGCCGTCCGTCGAGATTGCGCGCCGACTTCAGGCGATCCAGGTTTTCCGCCAGGGGCAGATGGTTCTCATCGCTCCGATCGGGCTCGACCGCGGCGACGATGGTGTTGACGGCGACAAATCGGGCGATGTCGTCCACGTGCCCGTGGGTGTCGTCTCCGGCGATGCCTCGGCCCAGCCACAGCACCCGATCGACGCCCAGGCAGTCGTGAAACGCCTGCTCCATTTCGCTGCGTCCGGCGCCGGGATTCCGCGGCTGTGTCTCTCCCAGGAGGCACTCCTCGGTGGTGAGCAGCAGGCCCGCGCCATTGGCGTCGATGCTGCCGCCCTCCAGCACGATGCGCCGTTCCGGCGAGCCGGGAAAGCAGGGCGTCCAGCGTCGAACTCCCAGGATCTGCGCCACCTGTTCCGGAATGCGGTCGTCGAGCGCCCAGTCGTCGTATTTGGCCCAGGCGTTGAATCGCCAGTCGGTCAGGCCGAGTTCGCTGCCATCGCCCCCCGCGGGAGCGGTCACGAAGATGGGGCCCGAGTCGCGGAGCCAGACCCGATTGGTGGGAATGCGGTGGAAGCGCACCCTGTCCTGCGCGACCGCGGCGCGGCGCAGTTGGCCGGCGGCGCGCCGTTCCGCCGCCTCGCTGTCGACCAGCAGATGAACGGTCTCCGCCCGCGACAGATGGCGGACAATTTCGGCGTAGACCCAGGGGATGGGCTGAAACTTGCCCGGCCAGTCGGAGGCATTGTGCGGCCACGCCAGCCAGGTTGCGGCGTGGGGCTCCCATTCCGCCGGCATGCGAAATTTCAGGCTGCGCGGCGAGGGCGATGGCAGCAGCGCATCAGCGGACATGTTGGTCGGAATCTTTATCGGGACGTTGGCCCGGATGTCTGTCCGGATTTGCTTCCGTTGGGGCCGGATCCAGAAAGCGGTTCGCGATCGGCGCGTAAGAATCGACCCGCCGGTCGCGCAGAAAAGGCCAGTTGCGCCGAACCTCTTCCAGATGCGCCGGATCGATTTCCGCCATCAGGATCGTTTCGCGATCGTGCGGCGCCTGGGCCAGAATGCGCCCGAAGGGATCGGCCAGAAACGATCCGCCCCAGAACTCGATTCCCTCGCCCGGCGCGCGGTTGCCGCGAATGTCGCCATGCTCCAGGCCCACCCGGTTGACCGCCGCGACGTAGACGCCGTTGGCGATGGCGTGGCTTCGCTGCACGATCTGCCAGGCCTCATATTGGGCCGCGCCATGCTGCTCCTTTTCCGCGGGGTGCCAGCCGATGGCCGTGGGGTAGAGCAGCAGGCCGGTGCCCTGCAGCGCCACGATGCGCGCCGCCTCCGGATACCACTGATCCCAGCACACCAGCGCGCCGATCGCGCCCACCGAGGTGTGGAAGGCGCGAAAGCCCAGATCTCCGGGGGCAAAGTAGTATTTCTCGTAATAGAGGGGATCGTCCGGAATGTGCATTTTCCGGTAGATTCCGGCCAGGGAGCCGTCGCGCTCCAGCAGCGCCGCCGTGTTGTGGTAGAGCCCCGGCGCCCGCCGCTCGAAGAGGGAGGCCAGCACGACGACCTTTTCCTCCAGCGCCACCCTGGCCAGCAGCTCCGTTGCCGGGCCCGGGATCGGCTCGGCCAGGTCGAAAAACTGCGCCTCCTGACGCTGGCAGAAGTATTGCGTACGGAAGAGCTCCGGAAGGCAGACCAGATCCGCGCCCTGGCGCGCGGCCTCCCGCACCCGCTCCGCAGCCCGCAGAAGATTCTCCTCCGGGTCCGGCGAGCAGCGCAACTGCAATAGCGCTACGCGGTAGGCGGCATTCGCCATAGCCTTTCCTGAAGCGGCCATCTACTCGAAGATCAGGATCGCGGCCGCGATGGTCGTCGTCCACAGGCCGCGCTTGTCCCCCACCGCCGACTGGGTCACATTTGCCGTCCGCACGATCTTATTCGAAATGCGGTAGATCTCTTTTTTTTCGTCCCAGCTCGTGTCGGGGTCGAAGTCCAGGTTCAGGGTGGTGGCCAGCATCTCCGCGGCCAGCTCCTCGGCGTACTCTCCCGCCTGATCCTCGGCTTCGCCGAAGCTATGGTGCTCGCTCAGGTAACCATAGGTGTTGCGATCGGCGGGGATGGCCACCCCGATGCTGGAAACCACCAGGCGATGCGGCTCGCGCGTGGAGTTCTCCGCCACCACGGCGAATACCACTTCCCCCGGCGAAAGATACTTCAGACCCTCTTTGCGCCCGATCAGCTTGCATTGCGGAGGGAATATGGAGGAGACCCGCACCAGATTCTGGGCGGCGATTCCGGCGTCCCGCAGCGCCAATTCAAAGGATGTCAACCGCTCCTTGTGTTTCCCGACCCCTTTGGTCAGAAACAGCCGCTTCGGGACCATGCTTTTTCCCAATTCCAACCCTCCAGGGGCGGCAGATGCGTCTCGATTCGCTTCACCGCCAACATAGAAACTAACACAAAGAGGGCAAACTCCGAGGCCGCCCCGGCGCCGGAATTCACCTTCTTTTCAACAAGGCGGCGGCGCAGGATTTTGGCCCCCGGCGCAGCCGGAAGCGGCTCCTCGGGCGCCCGCATCGAGCCCTTCCGCATCCGAGATTTTCGCCGCCCGCCTGCTCCCGCAACCTCCTTGCTTCGCATCCTCGCCAGGTAACCGGTTGGGTACGACCTTCGAGTCAGCGCCCGTATCCCTCTTCGTGCAATGTTCCGCGCTGGGGCTAATTTGTAACGTTATGAGACAAATCCCGGCGATCTTGCAGAAATACGATCGCCCGCGGAGTTGAAGCCGCCGAGGAGCTAGCGGAAAAAACAGAGTTGCCGACAGGGAACGCCCCGCCAGGTATGGGAGGGAGATTCGCAAGGATCCGGTGGCTGGCGCCCTATGCGTGACTGCGGCGCGTCTTTCCGCACACCCCTTGAAGAGATGGCTCATCCCAGCCGAAGCCCAAGCCCAGCCCAAAATCTGCCAGGAGTTACGCAAATGAAGAACGTCGCAAGTCGCCTTATGCTCAGGATCGGCGCAGCCCTCGCTGTTGGCGGATTGGCTGCGGGAGGCGGCGTAGCCCGCGCGCAGGCCGTCTATGACGCGCAGGTTCCCTTCTCCGACGCCGGTCTCTCGCCCGCGCTGAGCGGGCCCGAGGGAGTCGCCATGGAGCCGGACGGGACCATTTTTGTCGCGGATACGGGCAACAAACGGATTGTGAAGATTGTCTCCGCCGGGGGCGTGGGAGGGGCGGCGGGGAGCGCGGCCTACCTGAATGCGACGGCGGCGGCGCTCACCGTCTCCGGCGCCACGTTCAAGGGCCCCAGCGCGCTGGCCGTCAACTCCGCGACAGGCGCGCTGTACGTCGCCGACTACGCGGGCGGCGCGGTGTATTCGGTCGTCAATCCGGAGACCCATCCGACGGCCACGGCGATCGCCTATCTTGCAGGCGCGGAACATCCCACGGCGCTGGCGGTGGATTCCGCGAATAACCTGTACATCGCCGACGCAACCCAGGAGGCGATCTACAAGCTGGCCAACGGGACGACGCCCGCGGTGAAGCTGGCGACTCCGGCCGGGGTGAAGCCGGTCGGGTTGACCACGGATGCAAAGAACAATGTCTAC
>JAJYZK010000353.1 GCA_021799945.1 Acidobacteriota bacterium | reverse complement strand
AAACTCCTTATCGCGCGATTCTCGCCGGCGGAGTTGTCGGCATTGCCGCCATCTTCAGCGATGAACTGATCGCCTTTGGCGGCCAAACCTTGACCGCCAATATTGTCACCATGTCCGTCTTCGGGGCTATTGCGATGTACATCCTCAGCATGTTCGCGCTCTTCAAGCTGCGTCGCGCGGCGCCGCTTCTCGAGCGGCCCTTCAAGGCGCCGTTCTACCCGTATTTCCCGGCATTCGCGCTGCTATGCGCGCTGATTTGCATGGCGAGCATGATTTATAACAACCGGGCGATGGCCCTGGTTTTTGTGGGCTTACTGGCGGTTGGCTACGGGTACTTCCACCTGACCCGGGGTCGGCGGGAGGCGGCTCCGTTTGACGGGCTGCTGGCCTCGGAAGGCGAAACCGGGAGCGCGCCGCCGTTGGGTTAGAGCGCGCAGAGCCGTTCAAGCGGCGCCCGCGCGGCGCAGCCAACGGCTTTTCCTCGGCAACCGCTTCCGCTCGCCCTCATTCCTCCGGCCCGCCCCGTTCGAGAAAGCGCTCCCGCGCCACCCCATCCCGAAAGGCTTCCGTGCCGCCCGCGCGGGTGACCGAGTACGCCGCCGCCAGATTGCCATACGCCATACACGCCTCGAGCGGCGCGCCGCGCACCCACCGGTACAGAAAGCCGGCGTCGAAACTGTCGCCGGCGCCCACCGTGTCGGTCACCGGGACGCGCAACCCGGGCGCCTCCCGCGTCAGGCCCTCGGCATACGCAGCGGCCCCCTGCCGGCCGCGTTTGACAATCAGCAACCGCGTCTGTTTCCGCAAACGGAGCACGGCCCGCTCGTAGACCGGCTCCCCGCTCATGGCTAGAAGCTCCCGCTCATTGCAGAACAGGATGTCCGTAAAGGGCAGGGACTCCCACAGCGCGCCTGCCCATCGCCCGTCCGGATCGTCGTTGGTGTCCATCGAGGTGGTAAGTCCCCGGCCCTTCATCAAACGGAAGAGCGCAGGAATCTCCGCCGTCAAACCCCGGTGCAGAAAGATCGAGGAGAGGTGGAAGTGGCGCGCCGACGCGATCAGGTCGAGGTCGAGATCGCCCAGAGACATTTCAAACATGGCGCCGGGGTAGGTGACGATCCGGCGCGGGCCGTGCAGACCGTCGAGCGGGAGAATCACCGTCAATCCGGTGCCCGCGCCGGAGGGGGCGCGAACCACTCCGCGCAGATCGACGCCCGCCTCCTCCAGCCGCCGGCAGCAAAATTCGCCGAAAAAGTCCTGCCCGACTCTGGAGCTGAAGGAGACTCGGGCCCCCAGCAGAGCGAGATTGTGGGCCAGGATCGCCGAGGAGCTGCCCAACGTCAGGGTGCAGCCGTCGGCCAGCATCTCCCTGTCCGGCGGCAGCTCGCGGGGAACTCCGGAAAGAATGAGATCGGGATTGATCTCCCCTACAATGGCGACATCGGCGCGAGCGTCCGGGCTGGTCTGCACATGCTCCTTTCCTGGCGGCCTGTTTTGGGTTTGCGGCTTCGGGCGGCGGCGGGCTTAGCGAATGGGCGCCGTCTCCTCCGGCGTGTTGTAGCCGCGCAGCCTGACCCACGCCGGGGAGACGGCAGGGTCCGCGCCGGCCACGCGAACTTCGCCGTGAATCTCCTCGGTTTCTCCAGGGAAAACGGTAATGTAATTGTCGTCGTATTCAATGGGCAGGATCTCGTCGCCATCCCGGGAGGCGGCGATCTCCGCCCGCTCGAAAAAGGCCACGTGGGCGGTGCGGTTCTCGAGCCGGATGGCGATCGAGCCGCCTCCGGCCGGCCCCACCGAGTGCGCTTCGAAATGGATCGGCGCGCTCGGCATGGAGTTGAGAGCAGTCATGTCGGCCCAGCTATCCTGGCGCAGATTGAAGGCGCCGTCGCCGGCCATCACGTCATCCCGCGTGGATTGCCAATAAACATTCTCCAGCACCCGGACCCCGGCGGCGTCGAACAATTCGCAGCGCACGAAATACACCGGGGTGATGTTCGCCGGCCGGGGCAGGGTGAGCACATGGGCCGTTCCGCCTGGCGCCGCGCCCAATCCGGAGATGGTCCGATCGATCTGCGCCTTGCCTTCAAGATCGTAGATCCGGATGCGAGCCCGCAGCCCGGTCTGTTCTTTCGGCGTCTGATTCACCAGCGTGAAGTTGGCATGGGAGCGATCCCCGGTGGCGAAATAATCGAAGACCACCGAGAGCGGGCGAAGACCCTTCTTGGCCCCATAGTACGCACCGCCGGGCTTCAGATAGTAGTCGAAGAGGCTGCCGAAGAACGAGGGCCATTGATTGTTGAGCATCCAGTAGAGGGACATCTTGTGGTTCGCCCATCCGTTGGCGGCAAAATCCTCAAACTGCGCCCGCGTATTTTCATAGTGCGCCAGTTGCGCCTTGCGCGTGAATTCCTCGGCCCCGCTGGAGGGTCCATAGCGGCGGTTGACGGCAAGCTGGATGTTGGCCAGCGTATTGTTGCCCTCGTTCGATCCGGCGTGGAAATACCAGGCATCGTTGATGGGCCAGAGCCGGTCGGCGGGAATGAACTTCTTCAGGCTTTCGAAGGGCGGGATGTGCTCGTTGTCTCCCTGCTCGGCGCAGGCCCCGCGGGCCGCGGCAAAGCGGCCGCAGAACCAATAGCTGGGTGGACGCCAGCTATACGGGCCCTGCATGTGGATGCCATCCCATTCGCGCTTGCCGTTCGGCCCCCGGGCAAAGGAGGAGACGGTATCGACCACTCCATTTTGCCAATGCAGGCTGCCCAGAATCCGGTGGTACATGGCGCGAATCGGCGGGGGAGGCAATCCATCGCTGCCGTTAGCCCACAGGATCGCCGAGGCGTGGCCCCGCAGCATCAAAATCTGCGAACGCAGGCTATCGCCCGCGACCCGCCGATCCTCTTCGCTCCATTGCTCCCATTTTTCCCATTGATTGCAGCACATCCAGCCGAACATCAAAGGGATTCCCTGCTCATCCGCCAGCTCCACGATGTGCTCGCTGGAGATCTTCGACTCCCAGCGGAGCATATTCAGCCCCATGTCTTTCACGTAGGCGAGAATGTCGGCCTCCCGCCGGGGATCGTCGCGGAAGAGTAGATCGGGAGTGTAGTCGGCGCCGCGGGCCAGAAAGTTGCGCCCATTCACCTGCAAATAAAAATTGCCTCCTGTGCCGACCTCGGGAAACTGCTCGTCCTGGTCCCGGCCCTGCGTGATGGTCCGGATGCCGAAGCGGATGCGATCGACGTCGGACAATTGCTCCCCTTCGAAGAACTCAAGCCGCAGATTGTACAGATTGGGCCGGCCCATGGTGTAAGGCCACCAGAGATCGGGGTGGGAGACCACGAGTTGGGGAAATTCCTGAGGAGAGAAGACGGTCTCCATCATTTGCCCGGCATCCAGACGAAGAGACTTCTGCAGGCGGATATCCGGCTTCCCGGCCCGGGATATGGTGGCCTTCAGGATTCCGGAAACCGGCCGATCCGATGCATTGCGCAGGTCCGCGTAAACGGTCAGGCGCGCGGAAGAGGTGGACGGCAGTGGGAGCTGCGTATCGACCAAGGCATGGCTTACCGTGACGTTTCCGGAAAGGCGGAGGTAGACCGGCTTCCAGACCCCCGCGTTGCGATCGGCGACGAACGAGATGCCATGGCTTCCGGGCTTGCGCGGACCCTGATACCCCAGGTATTTCCAGTTG
>JAJYZK010000352.1 GCA_021799945.1 Acidobacteriota bacterium | reverse complement strand
GAGCATCACCCAGCGCGGAGCCGCCCCGCGAGGGCCGGTAATCGGGAACGGTTCGCGCCCGGAATCCGCAGCGCAGGCCGAGCCTGCGCCGCAGGGGTTACACGCCCTTGGTTGCCGGAGCCCAGACGAATTTATGGATCTGCAGGCTCAGCCGCGCGGCCAGTCCATCTTCCAGCATCCAGTCCACAAGCTGCCGGGGATCCAGGAGGCAATTTTCCGCGCTTCGTTCGGGCGAGGGCGTTTTGGTAAAGGCCGGCGAGAAGAGCACGTTTCCGGCCAGCGTTTCCAGGGAGTGTGCGCGGAGGAAGTCGCGGGCGAATTCGTAGTCGCGGCGGTTGCTGAGTACAAACTTCACCTCATCCGCGGAGGTCAAAGCGGCGAGATTCGGCAGGTGAAAGCTGGCGCCCTCGCCCGAGCCCGGGCATTTGACGTCCACGATCTTGTGCACCGCGCGGGGCACAGCGGCCAGCGGCCGCTCCCCGCTGGTCTCCAGCATCAACTCATAGCCCCGCTGCAGCAGCCGCTCCATCAGCGGGACCAACTCCCGCTCCTGCAGCATCGGCTCGCCGCCGGTGAATTCCACCAGCCGGACCGGGGCCAGCTTCTCGATCGCGGCCTCCACTTCCTCCGAGGTTTGCCGGTAGCCGCCCTGAAACGTGTATTCGGAGTCGCACCAGGAGCAGCGCAGGTTGCAGCCCGCAAGGCGTACGAAGACGCAGGGAAGGCCGGCAAAGCTCGATTCGCCCTGCACCGACTTATACAGCTCGATTAGATACACGGATCACTCGAAATAGGTCGCCGCCGTGGTGTCGGTTTCATAGACGGTGCACTCTTTCACCGCTACGCGGCCGCCGGTCATTTCGCTCAACTGCCTGGCGGTTTCCTCATAAAAGTAGCGGGCCAGATTTTCCGCCGAGGGATTGAGGCGGGTAAACGGCTCCAGATCGTTCAGCATCTGGTGATCGAGGCGCTCGATGACCGGCCGCATGACCTGCTTGAGCAGCTTGAAGTCCAGCAGCAGCCCGGCGCCATCCAGGTCTTTGCCGCACAGAATCACGCGAACCTTGTAGTTATGGCCGTGCGGGTTCTCGCACTTGCCGCGGTAGTTGCGCAGGTAGTGCCCGGAGGAAAATCCCGACTCGACCGCTACTTCGTACATGCGTTTTCCGATCCCTCGGCAGCCGGCGGTCCGCGGCCTCCGGCTGCCGACTTTGCCCACTCCATTGTATCGTCACGGGTCTCTGGGCGGTTCCGTCCCCGCTCCGGGTTTGCCTTCGCCCGGCCCTCTCAATTAGCATTCATCGCCAGACGCAGGCAGCATCCAAAACCAGTCGAAACACCAGGGAGCGAAATGAATCTAAAGCCGAATCGCCGCAGTTTTCTCATGGCCGCCGGAGCGACGGCCGTGGCCTCCACCAGAGCTTTTGGCGCGAACGATACGCTGCGGATCGGAGTCATCGGCGCGGGGGGCCGGATGCGGGATCTGTTGAACGCGGCCGATCAGACGGGCGGCTTCAACGTGGTGGCCGTTTGCGACGTTTACGGCCCGCGGCGCGACGAAGTGAGACAACGCTACGGCGGAACTCCGACCACCCACCTGGAATATCGCGAAGTTCTCGACCTGCCGCTGGACGCGGTGCTCATCGCGGCCCCGGACCATTGGCACGTGCGGATCGCCACCGATGCGCTGGCCGCCGGCAAGGACGTTTACCTGGAAAAGCCGGTGACCCACACGATCGAGGAGGGCGCCAAGCTCACCCATGCCGTCCGCGCGAGCAAACAGGTGCTCCAGTGCGGAATGCAGCAGAGGAGCTGGAGCCATTTCCGCGACGCGGTGGACATGATTCAGGGAGGCAGCCTGGGACGGGTGACTCAGATCCGCACCTACTGGTGGCAGAACTACGGAAACTTCCATCCCAAGCCGGTCGACATGCAGCAACTGGATTGGAAGCTGTGGCTGGGCGCGGCTCCCGATCAGCCATTCAGTCTGGAAAAGTTCTATCGCTGGCGCTGGTACTGGAACTTCGGCGGGGGGGCGATGACCGACCTGTTCACCCACTGGATCGACGTCGCGCAATGGGCCATGAAGTCCGACGAGCCGACGCTGGCCATGATGCTCGGCGACCGGTACATCTTTACCGAATGGGAGTGCCCCGACACGGTGCAGGCCGCCATGCGCTACCCCGGCTTCGATGTGGTCTATGAGGGCATGATGAGCTCCTCGGTCGACGATGGAGGGCTGGAGTTCCGTGGGACGGAAGGCACTCTGAAGATTGACCGCGGCGGATTCGCCGTGTTCCGCGAGGGCGCCTCGCTGGCGGACAATCCCGTGCTCTCCGAACGCAGCTACCTCGACGGCACGGTGAGCCACATGGCGAACTTCTTTGAATGCGTGAAGAGCCGCAAGGATCCGCGCGCTCCGGTGGAGGCCGGCGTGGCCGCGGCCCGAGCCGGGCAGATCGCCAATCTCGCCTATCGGCGGAATACCCAGATCGCCTGGCCGCAGAAAGCATAGCGAGGCGGAATCTCTCCGCCTGCGGCCATGCCGCCGGATTGCCTACGCGGGCGCGTTCACCAGATTTTGCGGCTCGCCTTTCAGCCACGCGGCCACATTGGCGACCACCACGCGGAGCAGCCGCTCCCGCGCCTCGTTCGTCGCCCAGGCAATGTGCGGTGTGATCACGCAGTTCCTGGCGGAGAGCAGGGGGTTCTGCTCGGGCGGCGGTTCGACGTCGAGAACGTCCATGGCGGCGCCGGCGAGCCGGCCGCAGTTCAGCGCCTCGGCCAGATCTTTTTCCACGACCAGACCGCCGCGCGCCGTATTGACGAGCACCGCGTCCGGCTTCATGGTGGAAATGCGCTTCCCGTCCACCATGCCGCGCGTGGAGGGAAGCAGCGGACAATGCAGGGAGACAATGTCGGCCCGGGCGAAGACTTCGTCCAGACCGCTCCAGGCGATGCCCTCCGGCAGTTCCGCGGGCGGACGCCTTCCACAGGCGATGACCTCCATGTCGAAGGCCCGCGCGATCTGAGCGACCTTGCCGCCGATCCGGCCATAACCCACGATTCCCAGCCGTTTGCCGCACAACTCGCGCAGCGGCCCCAGCCGGAAGCACCAATCTCGACTCGCTGTCCAGGCCCCGCGATGCACCGCCTCGCTGTGCTGCCCGGTGCGGGAGTACAGCTCGAGAATGAGGCTGAAGACGCCTTGGGCCACGGAGGCCGTGCTGTATGTAGGGACATTGGTCACGGCAATGCCCCGCTCCGCCGCCGCTTCCAGGTCGATAATGTTGTATCCCGTCGCCGTCACCCCGATGTACTGGAGGGCGGAAAGCTTGTCCAGAGTTCTCCGGCTGAAGGGAACCTTGTTGGTGAGCACCATCTCCGCGCCGGCCGCGCGCTCGGCAATCTCCTCCACGGCCGTGCGATCGAAGATCCGGCAGGTGGCGAGGGCCGACAATGGAGCCCAGGACAAGTCGCCGGGATTCAGGGTATAGCCGTCCAGAATTGCCAGATTCATCGTTCGATATCTCAAATCCAGTTCGATATCTCAAGCCAAAAGGGTGCGAAATTTCCGCCGGGCTTCGATCGCCCGCCGGGTCGCCTCCAGGTGCGCGACATACGGGTCGCCCCCTTCCCCCGGGGACTGCGGGAGGCTGTGGGCGGTGAAGAGGACGACCGGGTCCGGATAGCCCCGTTCGGCCAACGAC
>JAJYZK010000351.1 GCA_021799945.1 Acidobacteriota bacterium | reverse complement strand
GACCCACGCCAACGATACTTTTTTCTCCTTGGCGATCCCCTCCAGCGTCTCGTAAACCTCGTGAGGAAAACTGATCGACGCCCGCACCACCGCAGCGCCCGCCCGCCTCGCAGCTTCTCCGGCGTTCTTTTTTGCCCTCACGGACACATCTCCAGAAATTCCACCACCTTACACCACTATGGTGAACAGTCGAGTGCGCGCGCCATGCCGGATTTATCGAGACAGGAATCAGGATAGTACCTCGCCAGTGTTTAGCCTTCTGGAATAACCGGGACAAATTGTTGAAATCACCTCCCTTCCCGATCTGGGCGAACGTTCCCGCCTCGGCATCAAAGGTGTGGGTAATTTAAGAGGAAGGACCACCACAATGAGCGATGCCTACTCTCGTACGCAAGCGTTTGGCGGGGCCTAGCCCGGCTCCGGGCCTGAGTGGGGCCGGTCCCGGCCATAAAACCATGCCAGGATGGAACCATCCTGGCTCACTGGATAGCAGTGTTGATGGTGATCAGCAAGCAAGCAGTGCTGGTCGACGCTTCCTCAGCCAAACGGACGGCCTCGACTCGTCCGGGCCGGACCGGGTTGCGTCCATGAAGAGTCATGGCGCCGGCAAGACTCCGCTCGAATTGACGGTTCGTTTGTCAAGCGAACTTCCGGCTCAGGACACTCGCGGCGAGGTCCAAAATACCGGGATGAGGCATTTGCGGCGAAGGATTGCGCCCGGTCAGGCTGCCGGCAACCATCCCTATGGTCTAGGATGGAGCGTTGGCGCACTCGCTTCGAGGGACACGAGGGCAATATCCAAATGGAAAAACAAGAAAAGCAAATGGATCGCAGAGCGTTCTTGAAAACTGCCGGAAACACCGTGCTTGGCGCAACGGCGCTCGTTCTCAGCCGTCCAGCGCTGGGCGAGCCCTCGGAATCCGCTGAAGAATCCACCTTCGTCTCCTGGCCGCGCGATGTAAATCGGCAGTGGCCGGGGCCGGAGTACTGGCCGAATCCGCTGCAAGACTGGCGCATTCGCGAAGGCCGGCTGGAATGCTTTTCCCCGGGCGGCGACCGCAATGTCGCGCTGCTCACCCGGGAGGTCTCGGAACGGAGCGGAGATCTTCTGCTGGGCGTGCGTTTCGGCCCACTGGAAGGCCCTCCCTCCGCAGCGGCCTCGCCGGCCCCGCCCGCAAGCTCCTCGCCCGAAGGATTCGTAGGTTTTCGCGTGGGCGTCAAAAATCAAATGAACGACTATCGCGCCACCGCGGTTTACGGGCGCGGCATGAATGCCGGCATCCAGGCCGATGGCCGGCTGTTCATCGGCGCGCCGGAATCCGGGGCCCCCAAGGTCGATCTGGGCCGGGAGATGCGCTTGAAGCTGCATGCGCAGCCGTCGGCCGCCGGATACGCGGTCACCCTGCAGGCAACCGGCGTGGAGGGAGACAAGCTGGCCGAGACCACCCGCGACGTTCCCGCGGATTGGCTGGCCGGCGGCCTCGCGCTGGTGTGCAGCTCCGGGCCCGTGGAATCCACGCCGGCGCCCCTCACGCCGATCAAAGATTTCAGTTTTTACCCGCCCAATCAGCACAGCGGCGGAAGCATGCGCTTCTGGTTCGCCGATTGGACCGTCGCCGGCGGCAAAGTGGAGCGGCGCGACGAACGGGCCTACGGGCCGATTTTATTCACGCTGTATACGGTGAGCCGCGGCACATTGAAATTATCCGCGCAGTTTCCGCCGCTCGGCGATGCCTCCACTCCGGCAATCCTCCAGGTGAGCGACGGCGCCGGCGGCTGGGAGGAGATTGCAACCGCCAGACCGGACACCGATGCCTGGAATGCGACCTTTCGCGTGCCCGCCTGGGACGCGACGAAAGACCGGGCGTATCGCGTACTGTACTCGATGCCGAATGCGAGCGGCGCGCTCACCCAATACGAATACGGCGGAACCATTCGCAAGGATCCTGTCGAGAAACAGGAGGTCGTCGTGGGCTTGCTTACCTGCATCTGGGATTTTGGGTTTCCGCATGACGACTTCACCACCCACCTCGCCTATCACAAGCCGGATATTCTGTTCTGGACGGGCGATCAGATTTACGAGCCGGTCGGCGGTTTCGGGGTGATCGAAAGCCGCGCTCCCGATCTCATCCAGCCCGCCATGTACGACTTTCTGCGCAAGTGGTTCATCTTCGGCTGGGCGACTCGGGATCTTACTCGCGATATTCCGTCGGTGTGCATGACCGACGATCACGATATGTACCACGGCAACATCTGGGGCTGCGGCGGCCGTCCCACCAACCCGGCGTTGGGATATACCGCCGCTTCGCAGGGCACCGTCCACTACACGCCCAACGGCTATGCCGCTCAGGATTCCGGCGGCTACAAAATGGCGCCCCGCTGGGTCAACATGGTGCAGCGCGTGCAAACCTCGCATCTCCCCGATCCATTCGATCCGACGCCGGTCCTGCAACATATTTCCGTCTACTACACGGACCTGCAGTGGGGCGGCGTCAGTTTCGCCATCCTGGAAGACCGGAAGTGGAAATCGGCGCCCAAGGAGCAACTGCCCGGCGCGAACATTGTGAACGGCTTCGCGCTGAATCCCAATTGGGATGCGGCCAGGCAAAGCAACGCCCCGGACGCGGAGCTGCTGGGAGAGCGCCAACTCGACTTCCTCGAATCCTGGGCGGCGAACTGGAGCGGTGGAACGTGGATGAAATTCGCCGTATCCCAAACGATCTTCGGGTGCCTCCACACCGAACCGAAGGGAATCGATACGGACAATCGCGATCCCGAAGAGGCGATTCCGCCGGTGGGAGCCTATTTGGAGGACGATCACCTGGTGGCCGATCACGACTCCGGCGCGTGGCCGCAGCACGGTCGGGATGCGGCCATTCTGAAAATGCGCAAAGGATTCGCGCCGCATCTCTCCGGCGACCAGCACCTGGGATCGACTTGCCATTACGGAGTCACGGAATTTCGCGACGCCGTCTATGCGGTGTGCACTCCGGCCATCTCGAATCTCTGGCCACGGCGCTGGTTCCCGCCGAATCCGGCGCCGAATGCGCTGCCCGGCGCGCGGAACACCGGCGATTATCTCGACGGCTTCGGGAACCGGTTGACCGTGCTGGCGACGGCGAATCCGGCGCGGTATCCGGGACCCGGCCTTGAAGGTCTGCGCTACCGGGTCACCGGATACACCATCCTGGTCTGCAATCGCGACACGCGCGAAACCACCATCGCCGAATGGCCGCGTTGGGTCGATCCATCCGCGCCGGGCGCGAAGCCCTACGATCTCTGGCCCATCACCATCCACCAGATCGACAACGGCTTGTGGGGCGCGGGCTGGGAGCTCGACGCCATCGAAACGCCGGACTTTCGCGATCCCGTCGTGCAGGTGCGGGACGAGAAGAGCGGAGAGGCGATGTACACGCTGCGCATCCGCGGGGAGTCGTTCACGCCCCTGGTGCGCGAGCCCGGAGTGTACACCGTCGTCGCCTACGATCCCGATGGCTTTTACCGCAAAGAATGGAAGGGCCTCCGGGCTCGCGCCCGGCAAAGGGCTCCGGTTTCCTAGAGCATTTTCCACATTGCTATAGAGTGCAGATTCGCCATTCCTGTCATCCTTCGGTCGCCACAGCGACCGAAGGATCTCGCGGTTTGCCGGCCAAACGCAAGGTCCTTCCCTTCGCTGCGCTCCGTTCAGGACGACATTTTCTTGGTTCGCTGGCTCTAT
>JAJYZK010000350.1 GCA_021799945.1 Acidobacteriota bacterium | reverse complement strand
GGTCTAGGACCGGGCGCGCAATCGGGCCGCGACCGGGCGAGGTGACGATGTTCGTGCTGCATGTCGACATGAAGGTCGAGCGGGATTCGCGTTCGGCCCTGGAAAGGTGCTATGCGGAGAGATTCCATCCGGCGATCTCCCGACAGGAGGGCTTTTGCGGCGTAGAGCTTTTGCGCCCGCAGGAGGATGAGGGAGACTATCGACTCAGCATCGCCTTCGAAGGCCGGGAGCTGCAGCGGAAGTGGGTTTCGACTGAGCTGCACTAGGAGGTCTGGTCTGCTCTGAAAGGCCATTGCACGGAATACTCCGCAACCGGGTATTCCTCCGTCTAGCGTGGCGTCCCCGAAGGGTTATGCGGCGATCGTTGAAAAAGAAGATCCTTCGCTGCGCTCAGGATGACAAGGGTGCAGGATGACAGGGGTTCTGTGGCGAACTGCGGAGGCAGGACAGTTGGGGAGTGTTGAAAAACAGATCTGTGGCCGCAACAAGATCCAATCCCAAGATCCAATTCAATGGGAAGCCATCCGGGAGTGAGACCTTCGCTGAACCGGTGAACTGTCATCCTGAGCGGAGTTTGGCCGGCTTTTTGGGCCAAACGGAGTCGAAGGATCTGTGGTTGTTCTTAAACGAATTTCCGAATCGCCACACTCCCGCGCAGAGCGGGGCGCCGGCGGGGAAGCGGCTGGAGTGGCCGTACCGAATTGACGAAAGACAGAGAGCAGGCGAAATCCTATGGCCCAGCGCATTCCCGATTACGTAACGCGATCCGTTCCCGTGCCGCTCGCCGGCCGGTCGCCATGGTACAAGAGCACCTTCCCGTCTTATGCCGGAATTTTTCTGTGGGTCGGCTTTTACCTCAAACTTGCGGGGCCTACCATTGGCTTCGCCAGCCCCTGGATCTGCCTGTGGGGGCTGGCGCTCGCCGGGCTGCTCTGTTTCGGGCTCTACTACTATGTGCCGGCCATGCTCGGCATGCAGACCGGACGTCCTCTGTATGTGGTCGGAGCCTCCACCTTCGGAACCACCGGCGGCTACTTCATCCCGGGTTTGCTAATGGGCGCGCTGCAGGTCGGCTGGATCGCCGTATCGTCGGCCGTCGCCGCCAATTTTATTCTGCGGGGGCTCAACCTGCAGTCGCGCCTGCTTTACAGCGTTCTGGTCATCGCGTGGGTGTATGGCCTGGGCTGGGTGGCGATCAAGGGAATTCAATACATCAGCCGAGTCGCCAAATACCTGAATTGGGTTCCCTTTCTCATGATCCTGACCGTCTTCTGGGCGAATCGAAGCGGCATTCCCCAATACCATGCGCCGCACAGCGACCCGACGACGGCGGTGCTCAACGTCCTGATGATTACGATCGGATATTTCGCCACCGGGGGAGCCGCGGGCGCCGACTTCGGCATGAACAACAGGAACCGCAAAGACATTGTCCTCGGGGGCCTTTTGGGCGTTGCCGGCGGAGCATTTATCGCCGGCGGGATTCCGATTCTTTCCGTCGCCGGTTATCTGGGCCGCAATGCCGGCGTCTCCAGTTACGACTACACGGCGGCGATTATGAGCGTGGGCGCGCTGGCCCCCGTGGTCTTCTTTCTTTTTGCGGCGGCCACCATGGCGCCCACCTGTTTTTCGTCATTCATCGCCGCCAACAGCTTCAGCACCATGCTGCCGAAAATCTCCCGCAGCGCCTGTACGTTTGTCGCCATCTCCTTCAGCGCCGCTCTCGCCCTCAGCGGGGCGGCCGACAATCTGGTGGGATTTTTCAGTATCGTGGGAGCGTCCTTCGGACCCATCTGCGGGGCCATGATGGCCGATTACCTGCTGGCCGGGCGGCGCTGGTCCGGGCCCCGAATCGGCGTCAACTGGGCCGGCTGCATCGCCTGGGCCTTGGGGTTTCTGATCGGCATTCCGGATAGCATCCCGGGCCTTCCCGCGGCATGGGTAAAGGCGGACAACCCGTCGGAGCTCTATTCCTTCGCCGCCGGGTTCCTGGTGTATATCGTGCTCGCCAAACTGGGAATGCGCCCCGCCGTTCTCTCCATGGAGAAGGCGCAGGAGGTTGGCTGAGGCGAGGCGGGCTGGGGTTTTACGCCGCCAATTGAATTTCAGGAGGAGCGACTTGCCGTATTTTCTGCTTTTTTACGATCTCGTGGACGACTACGTCGCCAGAAGAACCGAGTTCCGACAGGAGCATTTGCGACTGGTCCGGGAGGCCAGCGCGCGCGGCGAAATTTTGTTGGCCGGCGCCCTGGCCGAGCCCGCGGACCGCGCAGTGCTGGCCTTCCGCTGCGCCGGACGCGAGACGCCGGAAGCCTTCGCCAAGCAGGATCCCTATGTCGTGAACGGGCTGGTGAAAAAGTGGGAGGTCCGGCTCTGGAACAACGTGGTGGAGAACGCCTGAGGCGCGCCGCGGCGGAGCCTAGAGTTCCTTGAGCAGCCAGCGCACCGATCTTTTCTGGATCTCGAAGTACTGCGGCGCCCACATGGCGTGGATGGTGTGGCCGACCGCGGTAAAGACCACGCGTCCCTGTCCATAGTCGTAGGCCCAGCCGCCGATCGATTCCGCGCCCAGCTTCTCGAAGGTAAGGCCGTCGATGTTCTCCGCGGTCAGAAGGATGTGCTTCGGATCCTTGTCGTAGGCGACGTAGTGCTGCTCATCGTTGACGATGAAAGGCTGCATGCCCTGGGTGATGGGGTGGGCATTCGCGGCCGGTCGAACCTGAAAGGGACGCAGCGGCGGATGACCGATATAGGCGCCGCCCATGACCTCGCGGTAGGCCGGCGAGCTGAGCGAGATATGGCTGCTGTTGTGCAGCGCATAGAGCCCATTGCCCGCCTTCACAAAGTTCCGGATGGCTTCGCCCTGAGCGGGGGTAATCCACGTCTCCGGAGTCGCCGGCGCGAAGCTGTCGCTGTTTTCCAGGTTCGCCGCGTAGTCCGTGTACGCGTCCGGGCCCAGATACCCCCCCGGCCAGATCATGCCATCCCGCAGGATCAGAAGCAGGCGGTAGGAGGCAAGCAGCTCCGCGGAAATGCCGTCGTATTGAATCGTATAGTCGATGGGGAGTTGCAGCGCGTGAAACAACCGATCCAGGCTGACGCGGATGTAGTCCGCGTTGTGATAGCGGTCGCCGATAAGCGCCAGCGCGCGGGGTCTGACGGAGGCTGGCGCGTCCGCGCCTGACCCTGCGTGGGACGTGGATTGGGAGAGCCCGACCGCGGGCGTCCGCAACAATCCGGCGCCGGCGGCAAGTCCCGCCCGTTTGACCATCGATCTTCGTGAGAGAGTATGCAATTGCGGCATCGAAACGCTCCACTCGGCCGCGAGGCTGCGGTCTTTCCGGGCTTCCGGCGAGTGACCGCACTCTAAATCGGCGCTGGATCCAGCGTCAACCGCGCCGCCGATCTTCGATAGAGTTCCGCGCTACAGCTCCAGTAAGGCGGCGCGTCCGGCGCATTGGCATTCCCTGCGCGTTTGGAGTACAAAGGATGGCGGCCGAATCGCGGCGCGGACTTGAGCGTCCTCGCGTTTCCCATCCGGCCGTGGAAAAATTTTGCGGTTCGAGGGGATCCCATGCGCATTGCCTCCCGCGTTTCTTGCCTAGTCGGTTCCTTGGCCGCCTGCGTTTTCGCCGCCCTGGCGGTCTCCGCCTGCGGACCTGCGGCGCGGGCGCAATCGGCTCCCGCGCTGCCGAAGATTGTGAATCAGGATGGGCACTCGGCG
>JAJYZK010000016.1 GCA_021799945.1 Acidobacteriota bacterium | reverse complement strand
GCCGCGAGCCGCGGCTGCCGGGTCGGTCAATCCCTCATCGCCAATCCCCGGACCTATTGCACGTCCGGCCCCTGCAAGGGCCGCTCGCTGGTCTCCCCGCTTATGGATGTCGATGATGAGCCGCCAGGGATTGGGCAGGAAGAAGGCCGAATAGTCCGCTTCCGGACCGACGTCCAGCACGATGCGAACGACATTCGCGGAGAACTGCGCCGCTCGAATCCTGCGGACAAAGCCGTCGTTGTTGACGGCTACCGTCTGACCGTTGAGTTGGGGGAGTAAGCGAGCATCGTGAAGGTCGAAATAGAATCGCTCCGGTCCCGAGATTCGGCCCACGTCGTAACGCACTTGATCCCCAAGATCGATAGCGATCCGCGTGTACCTTGGAGCCGACCAATGGCGAATCCCCGTCACCCGCGTGATCGCCCCTCCTGCAGGCGCCGCATCCGCCCGGGTGACGCTGGGCGCCGGCTCCTGCGCCGCCACAGTCCGAACTTCGCCGGCCGCCGGCGCCGGCTCGCTGGCGGCATCGGGGGTCACATCCGCCGTTAGCGGCGCTTCCGCCGGCGTTTGCGCCGGGGAGTTCTTCATCTCCGCCAGCTCGAGCCGAGCTCGACCCGCAAGCGCATTCGTCGGGTACGCCGCCAGAAATTCCTCAAACTTCGCGGCCGCATCGCCGGGATCCTGGAGATCCGCGCGGTAGATATCGCCCTCGGCGATCAGAGCCAGGAAGCGGTAGCGGCTGAAGGGATACTGATGACGCAGGAATTCGTACTGCCCGATGGCGTCGTGCAGGCGGCGGGAAGAATGGAGCACCCGCCCTTCTTCGGCCAGAAGGCCGGCCACCGCATTGACGCTGGCGTCGGCATCCGCTCCCGAAGGCCTGCTGTGATAAATCGCGCGATAGGCATTCAAGACGCGGTCGTAGTCTGCGGCGCTCCGTCGATCCTGCGGTATATTTTCGAGCGCAGCTCGCATGCGCTCCGCTTGGGCAAACAGCGTGGCGCCCGGCGGTTGGCCGCCAAGACAGTAGGCAACCGGGTAGGCCGCGATCGAAAGCAGCGCGACATAAAGCAGGCGCGGCCCGCGGCCAAGTGGGGCTCTCCTGAAACGTTGAAACGCACGGCGTCGCGGGCGCGGCGCATGGGGGTGGCGCACGGCAAAAACCATTGTCTTCCAAGCGGCCGACAACGCCAGAGCCCCTTCAGTATAGGTTTACGCCGCTGGGGCGGCAATGGCGGAATGAGGCATAAATGACAGGAAGAACCTGGTTAGAACCGGAGCGGCCCCAGAAAATCGGGAATTCGGAGGAGGCGCCTGGCACAAATCCCGAACCATCCTGATCGATTCGCGCCAAGATCCCGCCAAGACCGCCGAGGGGAACCGAGTCCGGCCGCCGATCCTCCCGCGGCGCGGCCGGAGAGTCGTCACAGCAGGCTCTTCACCGCCTCCGGCGCACTGGCCAAGGCCGCGGCGAGTCCGGAAACGTCTTTGCCGCCGGCCTCCGCCATATCCGGCCGTCCGCCGCCCGAACCGCCGATCCTCCGGGCGATGGGCGCAATGATCTTGCCCGCGGAAATACGCGAAGAAAGATCGCTGGTGACGCCGACAATCAACGCGGCCTTGCCATCCTCCTGGGCCGAGCCCAGCACGACGACGCCGGAACCGAGCTGCCGGCGCAGATTGTCCACCAGCGTGCGAAGCTGCCCGCGATCCAGGCCATCCACGCGCCGGGCCACAACTTTGACGCCCTGCACCTCTTCCGCCGCAGCCGCCGCGCCGGAAATGGATGCCGCCGCGGATTGCATGCGCGATTGGTCGATCTCGCGCCGGAGCTTCTTCAGCTCCTCCTCCAGGGCCGTAAACCTTGCCCGCAGAGCCTCGGCCGGAGAGAGATGCGCGGAGGCCTCGCCCCCAAGCTGCGCGGCAACCTCGGCCGCTTCCCGGCTGCGTCGGAACTCGGTCAGCGCGCCCAGCCCGGATACCGCCTCGATGCGCCGCACCCCGGAGGAGACGCAACGCTCGCCCAGCAGTTTCACCACTCCAATCTCCCCGCTCGCTTCGGTGTGCGTGCCTCCGCAGAGTTCGACCGAGAAATCTCCGATCCTGACCACCCGCACGCGCTCTCCATACTTCTCGCCGAAGAGCGCCATGGCGTGGTGCTGATTCACCGCGATGTCGATCGGCACGTCCTCCAGGGTCTCCACTCGGAGGTTCGCGAGGACCTCCCGGTTGACGAGTTGTTCAATGTCCTGCAGCTCTTCGTCGGCGACCGCGGAAAAATGGGAGAAATCGAAGCGCAGCCGCGCCGGCTCAACCAGGGAGCCTGCCTGCTTGACGTGTTTGCCCAGCACCTCGCGCAGCGCCGCGTGGAGCAGATGCGTAGCCGTATGGTTGCGGCGAATCTCCCAGCGCCGGTCGCGATCCACGACGGCATCCACCCGGACCCCCAACGCAATCGGCTGGCGCAGCCGCACGCGGTGCGCGCGGAGCCCTTGCACCGGCTGAACGCATCCCAGAACATCGGCCACAATCGTGTTGTGATCGTCCGAGTAGAGCCAACCCTGGTCGCCGACCTGGCCGCCTGCATCGGCATAAAACGCGGTGTGGTCCAGCACCAGGTCCACACTCTCGCCGGCCGGCGCCTGCGCAAGGCCCTGGCCGCCCTTGACGATGGCCAGAACCTCGCAGCCCTGCGACGAGGTTTGCCGGTAACCCTCGAAAATGGTTCTGGGCAGATCGCGATAGGCCGGACTGGCCGTGCTCTTGGCGCCCCCTTTCCACGAGGCGCGGGCGCGGCTCTGCTCCTCGGCCCGGGTGCGTTCAAACCCGGTCAGGTCGAAGACGATTCCCTGGTCTCGCGCCGCATCCGCGATAAAGTCCAGCGGCAGACCGTAGGTCTCATAAAGATGGAAGGCGAGTTTCCCATCGAGCGTCGGCGCTCCGCCCTCCTGCCGCTCGCGGGCGGCCGCCAGCGCCGCGTCGAGTTGCCGGGATCCGAGCGCCAGCGTGCGGCCGAATCGCTCCTCCTCGGCGCGGATCGCTTTGGCTACACGGGAGGCGCTCTCCTCCATCTCCGGATAGGCCTCCTGCATCTGCTCGCGCACGGCGTCGGCCATGCGATACATAAACGGCTCTTCCTGGCCCAGCAGACGGCCGTGCCGGATCCCTCGCCGCAGGATCTTGCGCAAAACGTACCCGCGCCCTTCATTGGCCGGCAGCACGCCATCGGAAATCAGGAAGGTCGCGGCGCGCGAGTGATCGGCGATGATGCGCAAGGAGGCGTCGCCGGGCGCGCTTCCGTCACCGTATCGGGAATGCGTCAATTCGGCTGCGCGCGCGATCAGCGGAACAAAGAGGTCCGTTTCAAAGTTCGAAACCTTGCCCTGCAGCACCGCGGCCAAGCGCTCCAGCCCGGCGCCGGTATCGATCGAAGGCCGCGGCAGCAGTGTGAGGTTGCCCTGGGCGTCGCGGTCAAACTGCATGAAGACCAGGTTCCATATCTCCACATACCGGGAGTCGTCCTGGCCGAAGGGCCTGTCTTCGCCGCTCTCCGAGGCCTCCACGCCCAGGTCGTAGAAGATCTCCGAACAGGGGCCGCAGGGGCCGGTTTCGCCCATGGTCCAGAAGTTGTCCTTCATGCCGAACTCATGAATGCGTTCGGCGGCCACTCCCTGCGCCCGCCAAAACTCGAAGGCCTCCTCGTCCCGAGGAATCCCCTGCTCGCCGCGAAAAATGGTCACGTAGAGGCGGTCCTTGGGAATCCCCAGCCACTCCGGCGCGGTCACCAACTCCCAGGCGAAGGCGATTGCTTCCCGCTTGAAATAGTCTCCGAAGCTGAAGTTTCCCAGCATCTCGAAGAACGTATGGTGGCGCCGGGTGAAACCGACGTTCTCCAGGTCATTGTGCTTTCCACCGGCGCGAACGCACTTCTGCGCGGTGGCGGCGCGGGTATAGCTGCGCCGCTCCATACCCAGGAAGACGTCTTTGAATTGATTCATTCCTGCATTGGTGAAAAGAAGCGTCGGGTCGTTGGCCGGAGCCAGCGAAGAGGAGTGAATGCGGCGGTGCCCTTGCGACGCGAAATACTGGAGAAAGATCTCCCGAGTTTCCGATCCCGTGCGGTATTGCATAAGGTTTCAGTCTAGCTGAGTCAAGGTTTCGGCTGCTCCGCCAGCGCGGCCCGGCGCGGAGCGTGGCGTTCGGTCCCTCAAATTCGTCCAATTACGACTTCCACCATTTGGCTTAAGCCAGAGCCTTGGGAACGGCTTCCTCCCAGCGCCCCTGGGCCTTGAGAATCATCTCAACGACCTCTCGCGCGGCGCCCTGGCCGCCCCGCGCCCGGGTGATGTAATGACACACCTCCTTGAGCTCCGGCGCCCCATCGGCTACGGCCACGGCGAGCCCACAGCGTTTGGCGATCGGAATATCCGGAAGATCGTCCCCCAGATAAGCCGTCTCGGCTTCGCCGACCCCCGCCCTGCGCAGGCAATCCTCGAAGGCTTGGGTCTTGGTCTCCTGCCCCAGGTATACAAAATCGATCCCGAGTTCGCTGGCCCGCTGCTGCACCGCGGGGGACTTGCGTCCGGTAATGTATCCCGTGCGGATCCCCATGAGGTGCGCCAGCTTCAATCCCGCGCCGTCCCGGGAGTTGAAGACCTTCATCTCGGCGATTCCCGCCCCATCCGGAAGGGAGAGAAGGCAGACGCCGCCGTCGGTCAGAGTCCCGTCGATATCCATCAGGAAAAGCCGTATATTTCTGGCGCGCTGCTGCAGGCTGGAGGAAAGCGTCGGTCCCGAGTGCATGATCGATTTTAGATCGGATGCCCCCACCGCCGCGCGGCGTGGGCCAATCCAGCGCTTATACGATAGGAATCGCGATTGGAAGACCGGCGGGCTCAGCGGTCTTAGGCTGAAAGGATCGCGTCGATTCGGAGATCGCCGCGGAACCCGCCATGGAAGCGGGTTCCGCAACGCGGGGGAGGGTGCAATTTTGCTTCCACCGCAGCCTGTTAGCTGCGGATGGCGCCGGAGAGCACCTGTCGCAACCGGCGGCCCACGATCAGGTCCTGCCCGGGCTCCAGCATCCAGACCCCAACCACGATGGCGTTCGTGGTGGGTGGCAGGTCAGGCTGCGAGCCGCCCGTGGCCGGGTGGAGCTCGATGGACGGCGAGCTGTTCCGCAAAGTACGGGCCACTTCCTTGGGGGCAATGGCGACTTTGCTCTGGTCGTAGGTGAGCAGCAGGGTCGGAACGTGATTGGCTACCGGCGGAAGATAAATCTGCGAGGTCATGGTCGGAATGTGCTTCACGGCGTCGGCGATCCGCTGCGCGCGCGCACGAAACTCCGCCTCCATCCCCGCGTCCGTCTGCGTCAGCAGCCAATCCACCGCCGCCACCATGCCGACAATCTGCTCTTTGGCCACCTTCTGACCCCGGCCGACCACATCGTCGATCGAGTTATTGTTTTTGGCGGCGGCGGCGATCAGGTCGCTTCTGCCCAGCAGCAGGCCGGCGTTCTGCGGCCCGCGAATTCCCTTGCCCCCGGAAAACGTGACCAGGTCGAAGCCCATCCGCGTGTAGTTCCACAGATTGGAAATCGGCGGCATGTCGGCGGCGGCGTCGTTCATGCAGGGAACGTTGTGCTGGTGCGCGATTGCGATCCAATCTTCGCGTCCGATCTGGCCGCTGGTGGCGGCGTTGAAAAAGTGGGCCAGAACAGTCTTCTCGCTAAAGGCCGCGCGGTACTCGTCCACCGTCTCAATTTCGACAATGCGAACGCCGCAGCAGTACAGCGCATGATCGTAGGCGTAGCGGTGACCCTTCTGCATGATGACTTCGTTCTTCATCGACGCCATGCCCTGGGGAATCGACTGCGGAATCCGCCCGTCCTCATTCCCATTCGCGACCGTGATGCAGGCGGCCGTCCCCAGGGTCAGGGCGGAGGCCGCGCCGGCGGAGACCAGTGCGCCTTCGCAGTGCAGCTTGTCCGCGAGATATTTACCGGCCGCCAGTTGCAGATCTCTGAGGCGCACGGGCCGCTTCGCCGCCTCGGCCACCGCCGCCTGCACGGAGGGCGGCATAATGGCCGCGGTGAGATCTGTGTAAGTGCCCGCCGCGTTGATGATCGGCTCTACCCCGAGCTTTTCGTAGTAGTCGACGGGGCTGGGCGCAGAAGAAGCCGCGGCGGCCTTCAATGGATCGATCCAGCCTGCGACTCCGAGCGTCGCCAGCGCGGACCGGCCCAGCCGAAAGAGCGAACGACGGGAGCATTGCACAGTCATGTCCCTTATCCTAAGTCCTCGCGGCTTGCGACCATTAGAAGATCAACTTCAGCGCCATCTGCATGATTCGGGGATTCTGCGCCGATTCCGAATAGCCAAAGCCTCCCACTCCGGTATTGTTAAACAGCCCGGAGGGGTTCTTGAACTGGGTGTGGTTGAAGGTGTTGAAGGTCTCCGCCCGGAATTGCAGTTGCGTTCCTTCGGTGATCTGGGTGTTCTTCAGCAAGGCCGTATCGAAGTCGAACAGTCCCGGTCCGGAGAAGAAGCGCCGCATGGCGTTGCCCACCTGACCCAGCGGCTCGGGGACAAAATAATTCGGATTGAAATAGGGCTGCCCGGAACGCGGGTTCTTGTTGACGAAGAGATTCGGTTTACCCGCCGCCAAGTTGGGCTCGTCGATTGAGTCGCTAAAGGTTCCGCTCAGCGAGCGGTCGTCATTTTCGCTGAGTTGCACCGGCAGGCCGGTGGCGAAGGTCGCCAGCCCTGAGATTGCCCACCCCGCCGATACGCGCCGGGCCCAATCGCCGTTCCAGCCGAGCTGATCGAAGGGCAAATTGAGGGTGTAGCTCGCCGTTAAATCTTGCGGCACATCGAATGCGGAAAGGGCGCGGCTCAAGCTGGGATGGTAGGGATTCGTCGCGTCGAATGCGCCGGAGCCGTTGTCCATCGACTTCTCGTAGGTATACGCGATGAGGAAGTTGCCGTACTTCTGGCTGTTCTGCAGGCTGGCCTGCAACGAATTGAAGCTGGAGCTAACCGTCGTCTTCATGAAGGGACTGCTGCCGAAGTTGGCGCCGAAGGTGGGCCGCGTGCTGTTCACCACCTGTCCATTCGCCAGCGTGTATACTCCCTGCTCGCCAAACGGACCGCAGGTAGGGGAGCCCGGAGCCACGTTGGCCGGATTGCTCAGCTCAAGGCAGAGAGCCTGATTCCCCGGGTTGCTTTCCTCAAAGGTAAGAAGCTGCCGCCCGGCTGTGCCCACGTAGCTCACGCTGGCCACGGTCGAGGGCCCCAGACTGCGCTCCACGGAGAACTCGAACTCTTCGGTGTACGGCAGCACGTTGTGCGGATAGAAGTAGTCCGAACCGGAGATCGGCTCGACCTGAGACCACGGGAAATTCGTGTCCGGATGGCTGGGGGAGACATTGGTGGGAGGGAAAACGAACGGAAAGTCGTTGGGCTCGACTACCCCTGTGGCTCGAGTCACGTACGGCGTGCCCAGGATGCTCGGCGCCGGACTCGCATAGAACAGGCCATAGGGGGCGTCGCCCACTTCCACGAATCCGGTTGCGTCCTGAATGGCTTCATAAAAAATTCCGTATCCGGCGCGAATGCTGCTTTTGCCCGGCCCGCCCAGCAGCGTATGCAGGAAGCCCTCACTCACGTTGGGCGCCCAGGCCAGACCGACCCTCGGCGCAAAGTTCGTGTACTTGGTCGGCGCCAGGGTTCTCGGCACCCCCGGATCCAGCGGCACCACAAGTCCGGTTGGCGCGTTCGGGAAACTCTTCGATTGCTCGCCCGCAATCAGGGTCTCCAGCTTGTTGGTGGTGTCGTACCACGGGGTGCTGACCTCCCAGCGCAGTCCATAGTTGATGGTCAAAGTCGGAGTTGCGCGCCAGCTGTCCTGCCCGTAAAAGCCGTAATACTTGCTCCTGGAATCCAGTATCTGGAAGCTGGCCTGAATGAAGGAGTTCGGCGCGCCCAGCAGATAATCGGCGAAGTCGTACCCTGTCTCCTGGCCGCCGAAGCCGAACTGGCCGTTCTGTCCGTAGGTATTGCGCTCGTTGATCTGATCGTAGTGAAGATCGCCGCCGAACTGCAAACTGTGCGTGCCGATAATCTTGGTGAAATTGTCAATGATCTGGAAGGTGTTGTTGTACTGCCGCAGGGTATCGGGCGGCACGCCGAAACTGTAGTTGTTGAAGTCCATATTCGGCACGCCTTGCAGCGCGGGATCGGTCGACCCGATGCCCCCGGACGCCCCCCACGGCGTATTGAAGCCGAGCGAAGCCAGGGAAACCCCCACGCCGCCCACCGGAACTCCCAGCAGGTTCACATCGCGCAGGTAGACCAGACGCACGTCGTTGACCGCGGAACTGTTGAAGGTCGTCGTCAGTCCAAGGTTGGCCATCTGGGTCATGCCCTGGTTCGATGCGTTGAAACCGGGAATGCTGACCGCCTGATACGGATTGATGGACGAATATTTATCGAGGAAGTAGTAGCCGAAGACCGCTCCATAGCGAGTGTTCGCATCGGAGCGGATTCCGCCTTTATTGTCCGTCAGCGTCTCGTTGTATGCGGAGGTGGCGAAAAAGGGCGATCCGCTCTCCACGATATTCGACGTCGGGATGTATTTCAGCATGTTCTGCGCAACCGGAGAGATGGCCCGCTGTGGAATCACGGCGTTCGGGAAGACGCAGGCCGTCGTGGTTGTGCAGCCCTGCGTGTAATACGGCTCCCCCGCCGTCACCGGATAACCCAGCTCTTTTGAGAGAACACCCGCCCAGTACGCGCCGTTCACCCCCGCGCCGCCGTTAGCCGGCGCCGAGTTTTCCAACAGCGACGCCTGATCCGCCAGATTGCCCGTGCGGTCGGCCAGCGAAGGCACGGGAAAGTTCTGCGTCGCGCCGATAATCTGCTTGGTCCCCTGGTAATCTCCGAACAAGAAAATCTTGTTCTTCCGGATCGGACCGCCGAGCGTCCCGCCGAACTGGTTCTGGATGTAAACGCCGCGGGTCGGCGAGAAGTAGTTTCTGGCGTCCAGATCCGTATTGCGGAGAAAATTGAAGGCGTCGCCATGGATCTGGTTGGTTCCGGATTTGGTGACGACATTGATCTGGCCGCCGCTGAAGTTTCCATACTCGGCGTTGAAATTATTGGTAATGATGCGAAATTGGGCGATCGAATCCAGGTTGGGAATCAGCGCGGCGCCCTGATTCACGCCTTCCTCCGCATCGGCGCCGTTGACCATGAAGCCGTTGGCGCTGGCCCGGCCGCCGTTCACCGATTGCGTCCCGTTAGTCAGGTTGCCGGATACTTGAGCCCCTCCCACGCCGGCGGTGCCCAGGGAGGTGCCCTTGTAGGGAGAGACGCCCGGCTGCAGAGCCAGCAGATCGATATAGGAGCGGCCGTCCAGGGGCATGGCCACGATCTGTGTGCCCGGAATCAGATCGCCCATCTGCGTGCTTTCCGTCTCCACCTGCAGCGTGTCGCTCTGCACCGTCACCGTATCCGCCACCTTGCCCACCTGGAGCGCAATATCGATCCGGATGGCGGAATTGGCGTTGATCGTGACGTTCTGCTCCAGATAGTCCCGGAAGCCCGGCTGACTGGCGGCCACGTTGTAGTGGTCTACATTCAGCGCCGGAAAGGAATAGAAACCCTTGGCGTCGGTCACCGCGCTGTGCTGAATGTTCGTCGAGACCGCCGTCGCCGTTACCGTAACTCCGGGTATCACCGCTCCGCTGGGATCGGTCACCACCCCCGAGATCGAGCCGGTGATGTCCGCCCGGGAGATCGTGGCCGACGCGACAACCGCCAGGCCGAGGATGCAGCGAAGGAAGATTTTGATGTGCGATTTCAATTCAGCCCCCAAAATTACGACAGATGGTGATGGCGCCGCTTCGTCGGCTTCAGGAATCCGCCGCCCCACAGCTTGCACGCTGAAGCTGCAAATGCGCGGCGAATTCAGGAACTTCCACGCTTCAAAAACATCCGGAACGGCAGAAACATTCCGGCGCGCTGCGCTCGGCCCCAAGGCCGGCGGTGCGCCGACCCCGAACTTCGGAGTTAAAGTTACTCGAAACTATCCCGGTTTTAATCGATTTTGTCAAGAAATTTACACGTTAGCCGCCCTCCGCTGTAAAACGTGCGGCGCAGCGCCGCAGCGTAGGTCGGGAGGCCTAGGCCATGCGACCTACGCGGCGGCAAAGCGAACGATGCGATGAATTGCGATCGAGCCCCATCGGTCTGTCGCCGAGACTTAACAACCAGAAAATGATCCGTTCGCCGGCAGCCGGATGTTGCGCGACACGCTCAACCGGCAAGGTCTTGCAGTAGGCCGCCGCCCCATGCGCACGCCCATGCGGCGCATGGGCGTAGAGACGCTCTAACGCAAACCCGATGCTTCCAAACCCGCGCCGGGACACAGGGTGTATCCCTACCTTGCCGCGCGGCCTTGCGATAACTCGGCCTACTCAGGTCTGGGCGATGGATATCACTTACATCCCGATGGCGCTCGGCTTCGTCTATCTTGCAGCGGCAGTCGACTGCTAGGCGCCAGTGATGACGAACGCCGCGCACTCCAGAACTATGCGGCGCTCCAGCCCCGCGCCGCCCTCACCCCGGAGCCGGCAGCTTGCCGGCTGCGAACGTCGCCGTTAATAGGCCAATGGACCTATGCTCCCGCAGGGGGAAGGATGCGAAGATGATCCCGTTGGGCGCATTCGACCTGCCGCCGCGGCTTAGCCCTGCGGAGGAATTCGCCGGGAAATCGTGGCGCTCGGCCCTGGCGAACCCGGTTTTAAGACCGGAACGATCTGGTAGTATCGCTCCAGCATTTTCAGACCCCCGGCGCCGACTGTCAGCGCTGATTGCCAGCACTAACTTGGAGGATATCGATGCCAAATCGTCGCACAGTTTTGAAGAGCGCCGCAGCCTTGGCGGGAGCGGGCCTCGCTTCCACCGCCGGCGCCCAGACCTCCGCCCAGGCGCCCCAAGCGCCCATGGAGAAGAAGGTGTATTACCAGGGAGGCAAGCCGCCCGAAAAAACGCCTCTTTTCTCCGGAGCCGTTTCCTACGGCAATCTGTTGTTCATCTCCGGAATCGGAGCCCATTTCCCGGGCGACATTACCTCTCACACCGCACACGTTCTGGATCAGATCGAAGCTGTGCTGAAGAACGCCGGTTCTTCCATGGATAAGGTTCTCAAGTCGAACGTATATCTGGCCGACCTCAAGGACTACGCGGCCATGAATGCCGTCTTTCAGGGACGTTTCGGAGACAAGCCGCCGGTGCGAACCACCATCGCCGCGGCCGGCGTTCCCGGCAATTCTCTGGTGGAAATCGACGTGATCGCATACATCTAAGTCGCTGCGCGAGCGGTCCGGAAAATCAACCTTCCGGCCGCGCCGGAGAATCGCCATGCGAGGCCGGGCAGAATCCTATATGTGGCGCGCCCGAAGTTCACAGCATACATGGAGGCTGGACTGCTATGCGGAAATCGTCGGAAAAGCAGATCCTTCGCTGCGCGCAGGATGACAAGCGCTGCGCAGAGGATGACTCAGGATTCCGCCTCGAACTTCGGAGACAAGCACTTATTGTCCTGAGTTAGAACTTCGCTGCATAACCCATCTGTCGTCCTGAGCGGAGTTTGGCCGGCTTTTGGGCCAAACGGAGTCGAAGGATCTGTGGTTGCTCTGTAACGAGTTTCTGATTCGCCGCTCCGGCCGGTTCGGTTTGAGTGATGAGGTGTAAGGTGCGATTAATCCGGTCTGCCTGGTTTTCCCTGCTGCTCGTTTTGGGGTGGATGGCTATTTTTCCTCCCGCCAATGCCGCGGCCGCCTCCACTTCGGGCTGCCGCATCCATCCAGCCTCCTTTGACGGGTGGAATGCGCAGGAGATCGAAAACGATTGGGTGCAGCTTCTCATCGTGCCGACTCTTGGGGGCCGACTGATGCAGGTCTCCTTTAACGGCCATCCCTATCTTTTCATCAATCCCAAGACAAAAGGCGCATACATCCCGCCGGAGAAGGCCGCCGGGAAATGGATCAATTACGGCGGCGATAAGGTGTGGCCCATGCCCGAGGGAGACCGGGATGAGGAGCACTGGGTCTTGCAATCCAGTCCCCTCGACGATGGCCAGTATCGCTTCAGCGTTCTCTCCCGGCAGCCGCCATGCGTGGTGCGCCTGGAGGGGCCTCCGGATCCGAACACGGGCTTGCAATACACCCGCGATATCGGCATAGGTGCCGACTCGCCGGAGATATCGTTTCACGCCGCAATGAAAAACGTCACCGGGCATCCGATGCGGTGGTCGATCCAATCGGTCTCGCAATACAATCTGGCCGACCCGGCGAATCCCTCGAATTACAACCACGATTTCTGGATTTACACTCCGGTCAACCCGCAGTCGGCATACCTGAGCGGGTATCATTCCGTGGACGGACTGGTGAACGACCCTTCTTTCGCGGTGCAAGACGGGCTATTTCGCCTCAACTGGAAGTACCTGCAAAATGAAGTGTGGCTGGATTCGCCTTCCGGGTGGATGGCCGTCGTGGACCGGACAAACGGCTATTCCATGGTGGAGCGGTTCACCTACTTCCCGGGCGCGGAATATCCGGGAAAGGCTACTGAGATTGTGTACAAGAATGGCCCCAGCGTGGAGCTGGATGCGAATGGAAATCCGCGTCTGACCTCCAGCGATCCCGCGGAGGACCCGTATTATACGGAGGCCGAGCTGAACAGTCCCATCGTTACGCTGCAGCCGGGCGCCTCCTACGCCATGGACACGGAGTGGTTTCCCACTCGCAATGACCAGGCGGTGCAGAGCGTCACCTACGCGGGAATGGTCGCCAAGCCCCTAAGCCTGGCTGAAACCGCCGACGGCTCGCGTCTTACGGGAAGCTTTGCTGTCTTCTTTCCCGGCAGATTGGAGGCGGAGTTGTTCGATCGCCAGGGAGTGCGGCGAAACCAGGTGGCGCTCGGAGCCGTTAGTCCGCGGAACAGGACCGATCTCGACGCGCCCATCGCCCTCCCTCCGGATATTGTGCGTGTCTCCCTGCACCTGATCGGCGACGGCGGCATCGACATGGGATCTCTGGGCGAGACCTTCAGCGAGACCTTCACGCAGCGGGAGCCATGACCGCCAGGGGCCGGAATTGGAGCCCCGCAATCATGGATGCAACCAGGGCCAAGACGGAAGTGAGCAAACAGAAGCAAGCAAACAATGGGGGTGCGATGAATCGTCGGGGATTTCTAGGTGGAATGGCGGCCGTGTCGGGAGCCTTGTTCGGGGGAAAGAGGGCCCGGGCGGCGGCCGGACGCGAAAAAATGGACGGCTGGACGGGTAAGATCTCCGGCTTCGGGCAGACGGGAAACGTGTATGAAGAGCTCGGACTGACCACGGTGATCAACGGGCAGGGCACGATGACCTACCTGGGAGGGTCTCTGCTTCGGCCGGAGGCCGAAGCGGTGATGCGGCTGGCCTCGCTCCATTTCGTCAATATCATGGATCTGGAGGCGGCCGCGGGCAGGAAGATCTCCGAGATGCTGAAGCTGCCGCAAGGGTATACGGCGATCGTCACCTCGGGGGCCGCTTCGGCGATTCAGAATGGATATTCCGGAATTCTAACCGGCGATACGATCGCCCACATCCGGCAGATCCCCGACTTGACGGGCTTGAAGTCCGAAGTGCTGATCCAGAAGGCGCATCGCAGCCCATGGGACCATCAGATCCGGGCCACCGGAGTGAAGCTGATCGAAGTGGAGACGGTGGCCGACGTGCATAACGCAATCAATGAGCGGACGGCGGCCATGCACTTTCTGAACCTTGCCGATCCCGACGGACAGATCAAGAGACGGGAGTGGCTGGCTCTGGCCCATGCCGCGAACCTGCCGGCCTTTATCGACGCGGCGGCCGATACCCCGCCCAAATCGAATCTCTCCGAATACGCAAACATGGGATACGATCTCGTCTCCTTCAGCGGAGGCAAGGCGATTCGCGGGCCGCAGTGCAGCGGACTGCTGATCGGCCGCCAGAATCTGGTGCGGAGCGCGCTGCTCAACATGAGTCCGAACGAAGATGTTCTGGGCCGCATCGCCAAGGTCGGCAAGGAGGAGATTATCGGGTTGACCAAGACGATCGAGCTCTATCTGGCCGAGGATGAAGAGGCGCTGCAGAAAGACCAATGGCGGCAGCTCGACACCATCTCCGCCGCGGTCTCTCAGATATCCGGAGTCTCCATATCGAAGAACGTGCCGCCCATCGCCAATAACTTCCCGACCATGCAGATTCATCTGGATCCCGGACGAACGGGCATCCGCGCCCGGGAGGTCGTCGAGAAGCTTGCCGCAGGCAAGCCTTCCATCGTTTTGACTGCCGGCGAGAGCCCGGATTCGAATACGATCGAGATCACCGCCATCGATCTGCAGCCGGGCCAGGATAAGATGATCGGCGACGCCCTGGCGAAGATTCTGCGAGCGCGCCCGGCGTGAGGCGGCGCGCTACTCGATCCTTTTCACCCGGAGGTCGCGGCCCGTCATCTGCGCCGGCGGCTCCAGCCCGAACACGCCCAGCACCGTGGGGGCGATATCGCGCAGCGATCCGCCCTCGCGCAGGGTGAATCCGCCGGCATCCTCGCCGATCAGAATGAAGGGAACGGGATTGGTGGTGTGCGCGGTGTGCGGTCCGCCGGTAGCCGGGTCGATCATCGTTTCCGCATTGCCGTGATCCGCGGTAATCAGCATGGCTCCGCCCTTCTGGCGCAGCTCGCGATAGATGCGCCCCAGGCAGGCGTCGATGGTCTCCACGCCGCGAATCGTCGGCTCCAGCCGGCCCGAATGTCCCACCATGTCGGCGTTGGCGAAGTTGACTACGACCAGATCGAAGGCCGTGTCGCCGATGGCCTCGACGACCTTTTCCGTGATGCCGGCGGCGCTCATCTCCGGGGCCAGGTCGTAGGTGGCCACCTTTTGCGACGGCACCAGGGCGCGGTCCTCGCCGGGAAACGGCTTTTCCACTCCTCCGTTGAAGAAGTAGGTGACGTGGGCGTATTTCTCGGTCTCCGCGATGCGCAGATTTCGTAACTGCGCCTGCGCCATAAGGTTGGCCAGCAGGTTGTCCATCGACTCCGGCGGCAGGACCGTAGGTAGTGTGAAGGCCTTGTCGTACTGGGTCATGCACACGTAGTGCAGCCCCTGGGGAGCCTCGCGCCGGGGGATGGTCCGGTCCAGATCTTCAGCCCCCGGCAATTCCCTTCCCTCCTCGGCCGAGAGACCGCTGTTGCGGGCCAGCGCGCGGGTGATCTGCCGGGCGCGGTCGGCGCGGAAATTGAAGCAGATGCAGGCGTCCTCATCCGCGATCCGGCCCGCCGCCCGCCCGTCCGCATCCGCGACGGCGAAGGGCGGGATAAATTCGTCGGTCACGCCATTGTGATACGACTCCTTCACCCGGGCCAGGGGATCGGCGTAGATCCCGCCCGCCGGGCCGTCCATGCGCATGGCGTCGAAGGCCAGCCGCACGCGCTCCCAGCGGCGGTCCCGGTCCATGGCGAAGTATCGTCCGCCGACGCTGGCTATCTGGCCCACCCCGATCTCCCGCATCTTCTGCTGGAGCTTTTCGAGGAACCCGGCCCCGCTTTGCGGCAGCGTATCCCGGCCGTCGAGGAAGGCATGCACGCATACCCGCTGGACCCCTTGCTCCCGGGCCGCCCGCAGCAGGGCGTAGAGATGGTCCTGATGCGAATGCACGCCGCCGTCGGAGACCAGGCCCAACAGATGCAGGGCGCGCCCCGGCTGGCGGGCATGCTCCATGGCCTGGGTCACGACTGGGTGACGGAGAAACTCGCCGCTGGCGATGAGTTCGTCGATGCGCGTAATGTCCATGTGAACGATGCGCCCGGAGCCGATGTTCAGGTGGCCTACCTCGCTGTTGCCCATCTGGCCGTCGGGAAGCCCCACAAAGTGATCGGAGGCGCGCAAGAGCGTGTGCGGATATTCCGAGAGCAGTTTGTCGTACACCGGCTTGCGCGCCAGCGCGATCGCATTGCCCAGCTCGTCCGGTCGGTAGCCCCAGCCGTCGAGAATGGTCAGCACCAACGGTTTTTTCCCTGGCACATCGTCTCCTTTGCCCGCTTTCCGGGCCTGGTTCTCTTGCGTTGCTCGGCTGGTCCGCTCACCGGCGATCCGGCTGGCGCGCTCGGCGGCGCGGCCCCGCGGTTGGGATTGGAGGACGAAAGTGAATGGACTGGCGCAGCTTACTTCTGCTGCGGGGCGCCGGAGCCCATCCGCGATTGTTGATATTTCTTTTCCGCGGTTTCGATCTCCTGGCGATGCCGCTCCAGAACCTGCCGAGTGATTTCTTCGCCCTTCTGCTCGGAGGCCTGCCCAATCTCCCCCATCAGCGCGGGCATGACTTTCAGGGTGTCCTGTCCGGCGGGAGTGCGGTAAAACTTCAGCGCCTGCGCCGCATCGTCCTCCGAAAGATATTTCTGATAGACGGGCAGGAAGACCTGGGAGAAGTCCACTTTGGCGAAGCTGGTCTCAAAGTCCTGCCAGACGTCGCTGGGAATAAAGGGGGCGCGCTGGCGCTGCTGCTCCAGGTTCTGATGCAGCATCGTCTGCATGGTGGATTGGAAGTGCATCAGCGCGAACATCTCCCGCGTCTGAGCCAGGGTGATGGGATGAGCCGGCCCCTTCGGGGCGTGTGAAGCCGGGGGGTGAGACCCGGAGGTCCGGGCTCCCGGGCCTTTGGACCCCGCCGCCTGCGGCGGGGCGGCCTGGGGTAAGAGCGGAAGAGCCCCCCCCAGAAGCAGGGCGGCGGCCGCCAGTTTGATCCTTCGACGATTAACCACAGTTCACCGCATCGATGCCCAGAAATTCGGCTGTCTGGCCCAACTCTTCCTCAATGCGCAGGAGCTGATTGTACTTCGCAATGCGGTCGGTGCGCGAGGCCGAACCGGTCTTGATCTGCCCGGCCCCGGTGGCCACGGCCAAGTCGGCGATAAACACGTCCTCCGTCTCTCCGCTGCGGTGGGATATGACGGACGTATAGCCGTGGCGGCCGGCCAGGCCGATGGCTTCCAGCGTCTCGGTCACCGTCCCGATCTGGTTGACCTTGATCAGAATGGAATTGCCTACGCCTTGCTCA
>JAJYZK010000349.1 GCA_021799945.1 Acidobacteriota bacterium | reverse complement strand
GGAACACTCTTTTCTGGCCATGCAAATGCCTCCTGAAATCTTTCCCGGCCGCCGTTCGAATTCCTACAGAGGGGGCAAACCCCGGCGCGGATGCGAGCGGCGGCTGAACGCAACGCAAGTCTCTGGTCCCGCAGGATTCAAAGTCGTTTGGTAACCCGCCGCGCATCTTCTCGACGCAAACAACGTTTGTCAAGTGTCAAATGGGAAACTGTTTTCATTGCGCAGCGCAAAACGCTCAGCGTTTTGCCGGGAGTGGAGCTTCGTTGAGGAAATGGACCTCTTTGGCGCCGGCGACGAAGGCGGCTTGCGGCTCCTCGCAAGCTTCGAGGCTGGAGACGTTTCGAAATGTGAAACGTCTCCAGCACGCGGAAATAGCTCAGTTGACTTCTCCGCCGCCGTGCGAGGGTCCGCCGCGGGCAGATTGCGGTCGATTGCGATGGATCGCGGGGAGCTTGTCCGCCGCCGTGCGGAGGAGGGTATGGCTCAGGCGGGCCGGCGCGCCGTTCAGTTACTCATGACGGCAGGATGGAGCAGGCAATCGTTCGGATAATAGTGATCGACGGTGGCGCGGGTAATGAGCTTATGCTCCACAAAGATCGCCGGAGGAATCGGGCGCCGGTTGAGAATGTCCAGCCCAACGCGCATGATTTCTTCGCCATAGCGCTCCGGGAAGAAGGCGACGGAGCCCAGCAGGCGCGACTGCGGCTGGCGCATTTCCATCCGGCTTTCGAGCGAGGCGTTGTGCGCCACCACCGCGCAGCAATCGTCGCGGCCCGCTTCCTGAAGGGCGCGAATCGCTCCCAGGGCGCTGGGGTCGTTGATTGCGCCCAGAACCTGGCGCCGGGAGCGCGAGGTGCGCAGGTGCCGGCGAACTGCCTCGAAGCTGGAGCCGATTTCGCCGTCGCCGTCGAGGTAGACGGTGCGGCAGTTTTTTGCATGCGGCAGGACGGCCTGAATGCCGAGCAGCATGCCCGAGAGGCGCATCCGGGGAAGGGGCCCGGCGCGCCTGAGCTCCAGAAGAACGATCTCCTCCAACTCGGAATTCCAGTTCTCCTTCACCCATTTGCCCAGATACCGTCCGGCGAGCAGTCCGGCCTCGTAGTTGTTGGCCCCGTAGTAGGTCGCTCCGGGATGAGGGATGTCGATGGCGATCAATGGGATGCCGGCTTCGCGATAGATCGTGGAGACGGCCGGAGCGACGGTTTCGTCCGCCTGGAACTCGATCACCAGATCGACTTTCTCCCGGACCAGCAGCTCGGCGTTGCGCTGCGCCGTCTTGGGGTTGTAGCGATTGTCCACGGAAATCAGCTCAACGCCCTCGGCTTCGGTGGCCCGCTGTAAGCCCAGGGAAACCTCTCGCGAAAACTGGTTGTCGCTCCCCTGGGCCGCGTACCCGATCCGATATAGCTTCTGTTTCCACGGCCGGACCGACGATTGGTAGAGGTTTTCGCCGATCTTTTCCACAATCGCGCATTTCTGCAGCGTATAGAGCAGGCGGAAGACCATGGTCTTCTGCAGCCCGCTGCGCGCCGCGATTTCACGCAGCGATAGCGCTTCGCCGGGGGAGCGAAAGGCCTTCAGCACATGCGAGGTGTGAACAATCGATTTGACGAGATAAGGATCGCGATCGTGCTGCGACATAGCTGTTGCGCTGCACGATACATCGTGCGCCCCCTGTTGCGCAATGCGAAAATTTTTTCCCATTGAATTCCCGCCCGCTTCCCGCAGATCTTCCCTGCAAAGTACGGGGTCGCTCCGCGCTTCAGCCTGTGGTATTTGGGGCGATCCGGGCCGGAAAACGCCGCGGGGCGGGTGAGCGGCCAAGGGCGCAATCGGTTTGACGCCGTAGCTGACCGGAATTTGGAATCCCACCTCCCGCCCCGGCGGGGGCCGGCGCCTCCATTCCATTCCGCGAAACGGGAGACGGATCTCGGAATTCGATTGCTGGAGAAAGCTCCTGGAGGCTAGCATTGTCGGGATTGAGTCGAGGTGACCCATTGCCTGAGTTCGCAACCCCGTTCCGGCCCCTGAAAAAGCTCCCAGTCACGATCCCGTCCATTCTTCTCTTCCTCGCATCCTTGACCGCCGGCGCCGCGCAACCGGCGCCTCCTCTCACCGTCGACTGGAGCAAAACGGAGTCGATCTCGCGCTCCACTCCCACGCTGCAGGTAGTGGTCAACCCCATGCTGCGCCAAGGCTCTCCCATCCACGACCGGACGTTTGCCGCATTGAAGGCCCTACAAGCCGACTATGTGCGCTACGTTCCATGGCTTCCGTATCCGCGTCTGGCGGTCGCCGAGTTGGAGCCGCCGACCCCCGGAAAGACCGCGTGGGACTTCTCCCTGATCGATCCGATGACAAAGGACTTCCTAGCCGCGACCGAGGGACACAGCACGGTCATGAACTTCAGCACCATCCCGACTTGGCTGTTCAAGACCGATAAGCCCGTAACCTATCCCTCGGATCCCAATCAGGTTTACTGGAATTACACGCAGGGATCGGAGCTGCGCGATTCCTCGGGAAAGGCTCTGGGGGACTATTACGCCCGGCTGGTGAGCTGGTATACACGGGGCGGATTCACCGACGAAAACGGGGTGAAGCACAATTCCGGTTACCATTACAAATTCCCGATCTGGGAGGTGCTGAATGAGGTCGACTTCGAGCACAACACAACGCCGCAGCAATACACCCAGCGCTATGACGCCATCGTGCAGGCGATCCATCGCGTAAGCCCGCAGACCAAGTTCATGGGTCTGGCGCTGGCCGATCCCTCCCGCGACCCCGCATGGTTCGAATATTTTCTCAATCCGGCGCATCACAAGCCGGGCATTCCGCTGGACTACGTCTCCTATCACTTTTACGCCGGCCCGGGCCTGTCCCAGGGCATCGGCGACTGGCAATACACATTTTTCGATCAGGCCAACCGTTTTCTGGCGACCGTCCGCTACATCGAAGCCATCCGCAAACGGCTCTCTCCCTCCACGAAAACCGACACGGACGAGCTGGGAGTGATTCTGCCCACGGACGGGCTGGAGATCGCGGCTGCGAAGGCCCGGCCGAATACGATTCCGGCCCGCTATTGGAACGCCGCGGGCGCTCTCTATGGCTACCTCTTCATTGAACTCGCTAAGCAGGGCATTGATGTGATCGGCGAGTCTCAGCTTGTGGGATATCCCTCGCAGTTTCCGAGCGTGTCCATGATCGACTGGACCAACGGCAAACCGAATGCCCGCTACTGGGTATTGAAGCTGATTCGGGACAATTTTCATCCGGGAGATCGCCTGGCGCCCACCCACCTGGGGCGGGGCGCCTCCGGCCTGGCCGCGCAGGCCTTCGTCACACCTCACGGGAAAAAGCTGCTGCTGGTGAACAAGCGCAACAGGGAACAGGAGATCGCGCTGCCCGGAGCGCCGGGCGGCGCGGCCCTCAGCACAGTGGACGAGGCCAGCGGCGAGCAGCCGGCGCGCAACTCGCAGCAGACCGGCCCCACGGTCAGGCTGGCGCCGTTCGCGGTGACCGTGGTGAGCTGGCCGCAAAAGTAGGCGGGAGCCGGGGGACGGCAACCCTGCCGATTGAGGATGCCGCCTCCAACCGAAGCCTCCGCCGGTTGGTGAATGCTTCCGCCGTCTCCTAAAATACTCATTGGTCACGACGGGAAATCGCGGCGAGGAAACACGGCGCCCAGACAATCCGCCGCATGCCTCACTGCCCGCTCAGGACCACAATCCGTGGCTGGTGGCGGCGGTGGTGCT
>JAJYZK010000348.1 GCA_021799945.1 Acidobacteriota bacterium | reverse complement strand
GCAAAGAAGAACATGCGGTCGCCGTTGGCGGCATTGGCGTGGCCGAAGAGAAACGCGGCGGCGATGTTGATGACGAGGCCAATGAAGGTGAGAACGTTGGGCGAGATGCGGGTGAGCGCCAGTCCATCGACGATGCGCTGCAGCAGATAGCCGCAGGCCCTGCCAAACCCGCTGGTCCAGCTCATTTCACCTCGTCGTGGATGGTGATGAGCTCCAGCACTTCCAGCTCCCGTTTGCCGTTGGGCGTGGCGATGGCCACCAGATCCCCGACCTGCTTGCCGATCAGGCCGCGGCCGATGGGGGAGGTGGTGGAAATCAGGCCGTTGCTCACATCGGCCTCTTCGCTGGTGACCAGCTTGTAGGTGATTTTCTCGTCGCGCTCCGCCTCATACACCACCACGGTTGAGCCGAAGGCGGCGCGATCCCTGGGAATGTTCGCCAGATTCACCAGGGCGAACTCCGCCATCCGCTTCTTGAGCTGACCAAGACGGGCGTTGACGAAGACCTGCCGCTGCTTGGCCATGTGATATTCGGCGTTCTCGCTCAGATCGCCCAGGGCCGCGGCCTTCTTGATCTCGGCTGGCAGCTCATGAGCCAGCTCATGCTCCAGTTGCCGGATCTGCTCTTCCAGCTTTTTTTTGACCTGCTCCGTCATAGGAACTCATAGGGCGGCGTGAGCATGACGCCGGAATCGCCGGCGCGCCGCCATCTCTCCTTCGTGCGCCGATAGAGCGTGCGCCGACAGAGCGCTGCTCCATGCGCTGCTTCGCTGCGCCAGCCCGCAGCCTGCTCCGGACGGTCTGGAGCCGGGAATTCCGCCGGCATCCCCGACCGGGGCGGCCCCAAAATTAGACGTCTGCGGAGACTGCGGAGGCATGAGGCGCCGAAAGAGCGCAGACCGCCCGCGGGGAAAATCGAACTGCGCCGCCGGCTCAGCCCCCGCCGGACCCCGTCCGGCAAAGTTCGATTATACGACGGAGAAAGCGGAAAGACGGGCGCCGCATCCGGAGACTCAGGGCGGAGCCGCCGCGGTCGCGCGCGCATCCAGGTACCCCTGCAGAATCAACACAGCGGATACCTGATCGATCACCGCCCGCCGGGCCTTCGGGGGAAGGCCTGTCGCGCCGAGATGCCGGTGAGCCTCGGCCGTCGAGAGCCGCTCGTCCCAAAGGCGCACGGGAATTGCGGACTCCTCCTGCAGAGCGGCGGCAAAGGCCTGGGCCTTCAAAGCCTGCGGGCTGATGTCCCCCGACAGGTGGAGCGGGTGACCCACCACCAGCTCCGCGCAGCTGTACTTTTTTGCCAGGCGGGCGAGAAAGCGAAGATCGTGGCGCAGGGTTTTTCGCTGCAGCGTCAACAGCGGCATGGCTCTAGTCCCCGTCGCATCGGAGACGGCCACGCCCACCCTTCGATCCCCGACATCCAGGCCGAGAACGCATGTCCCCGCCGCCGAAAGGGTCATCTCCTCGCACCTTCCGCCGCCGGAGAGGTCGAACCGCTCCGCGCGACCCCAGTATAAGTCCGGAGCGACCTCCGGGCAGCGAGCGGCGAAGCCGTTTGCAGCAGCCGGCGGAGCCGCTCAGGCGCGGCCACAGGCCTTCGGAGCGTCGGGCCGGAAACGGGTTCCGCATCTTACAATCGGATAAAACAATCCAAGCGTTTGAGGGTTCATGTCTGTGCGGCTTCTTCTGGCCTTGTTTTGCCTGGCGGTGGTTCTGTTTGCGGCGGCCTTTGGATATTTCGGCCTGGCGCTGCCCGCCGGCGTAAACGGAGAGAGCTTCGTGCAGATTCCGCCGGGCGCGGGCACGCGGCGCATTGCCGCCATCCTCGCCGACGACGGCGTCATCCGGAGTCGGTACGCCTTCGACCTCTGGCAGGTTCTGCGCGGCGGCACGCTCAAGGCCGGGGAATACCGCTTTGCGGGCAAAGCTCGGCTGCCCGAAGTTTACGAACGCCTCCGCCGGGGCGACGTGTATTTGCGGGCCGTAGTGATTCCCGAGGGTTTCAATGTTTTCGATGTAGCCCGAGCCATGGAAAGCGCCCAACTGAGCTCGAAGCAGAGCTTTCTTGCCGCGGCTCGCGCCGACGCCTTCCTGATCGCCGATCTCGATCCCGGGGCAAGAAGCCTGGAGGGATATTTGTTTCCAGACACTTACCGCTTCGAAAGAAGGGAGACGCCGGATCAGATTCTGGCTACTATGGTGAAGCGATTTCGGAGCGCCGCCGGCTCGATCGGTCTGCACAGCGACTATCGCCGCACGGTGACGCTGGCCTCCCTGGTGGAGCGGGAGACGCCGATCGCCGCCGATCGGCCGCAGGTGGCCAGCGTCTTCGAAAACCGGCTGGCGAAAGGGATGCCGTTAATGACCGACCCCACTGTCATCTACGCGGCGCTGCTCGAGAATCGATTTCGGGGCGCCATTTATCGCTCCGATCTGGAGCGGGATTCGGATTACAACACGTATGTGCACGCCGGGCTGCCCCCCGGGCCGATCTGCAATCCGGGGCTGGCTTCGCTGGAGGCGGCCATGCATCCGGCCAAGACCACCTACCTATATTTTGTCGCCGACCCCGCGGCGAATGGCCACTCTTCCTTTTCCACCACCCTGGAGGAGCACCAGCGCAACGTTGCGGCGTATCGGCGCGGCCGGCGCGCCGCAACGTCTTCTGCGCAGACGTCTCCGCAACCGTCTCGATGACCAGCAGGCTATACTCGCAGTTGGCCGAGCGGATACTGATGCGGAAATCCGGGCTGAAGCTCATGTGGCTCTGCATGCCGCTCCTGTTGACGGGGTGCCTGTATCACACCCGCCGCATTCAGCAGCCGATCGTCGCCGGGCCCGTCCTGGATTCCGACGCGGCGCAGCTCATCGATGGCGTGAATCGCCGCTATCGGGAGGTGAATTCGCTCACGGCCCGGGTTGAGTTTGAAGTCTCCGTGGGCGGCGCCCACAAAGGCCGGCAGACCGATTACAGTTCGATCCGCGGCTTCATCCTCTTCCGCAAACCGCAGATGCTTCGCGTCGTAGGAGAGGCTCCGCTGGTGTTTACCCGGATCTTCGACCTGGCCAGCGACGGAACCTCTTTTACTCTGCAAATTCCCTCGAAGAACCGGGCCATCTAGGGCGGCAACACGGTCACCCAGCGCTCCGCCAATCCCCTGGAAAACCTGCGCCCGGACATCTTTCTGGAATCGATTCTGGTGCACAACATCACGCCGGACCATATCGTCACCCTGATCCATGAGACCTCCACCTCTCTGAATCCGAAGAACAAGCAGCTCGTGGAAACGCCGGAATACGATCTCTCGGTGCTCAGCCCGGTGACGACCGTTTCGGCGCCCGGCGACCCGCAGGTGGCCAAGCCTCTGCGGGTGATCCGCTTCAGCCGGCTCAATCTTCTTCCGATCGAACTGGACATTTACGACAGGAACGCCGAGCTGGAGACCCAGGTGCTCTATGGGCCGTATCAGGACTACAACGGCATCCAGTACCCCACCACCATCGATATCAACCGGCCGCTGGACGAATTGCGGGTGAAGCTGACCGTGGAAAAACTGATTCTGAATCAGCCGTTGGGCGACAATCAGTTTGCCTTGCGTCTGCCGCCCGAGGTCAAAGTGCAACATCTCAAGTAAGCGCGGCGCCGCGGGCGGAACCCGTGATCCGGATCAGGGGTTGTGGCGGCGGGGCTGCAAGCCGGCCTGCGCCGCATGCGCGGCAATCGCCGCATTGATTCGCAGGGCCAGATCCAACGCGTCGC
>JAJYZK010000347.1 GCA_021799945.1 Acidobacteriota bacterium | reverse complement strand
GTTCGACGAAGCCCTCCTGATTCCCTCTTATATCGACATTCCCGTGCGCGGGGCGGCGGGCCATGACCTCATGGAGCCAACCCCCGAGGCTATCTCCGGGGTCGCCGGATACCTCGCCTCGCGCGGCGTGGGGGCCTACTTTCCGACAACCGTGACTTCTTCTACGGAAAAGACTTTGCGGGCCCTGAACCTGCTGGCCGACGCCATCGAGTCGGACGGTGCGCAGGCTGGGGCGCGGCCCCTCGGCATTCATCTGGAGGGCCCCTTCCTCTCCACCGCCAAGCGGGGGGTGCATCCGGTGGAATGGCTTCGGGCGCCCTCGATTGCGCTCTTCGATCGGTTCTGGCAGGCGGCGCGCGGGCATATCCGCCTGATGACGATCGCCGCTGAGCTTCCCGGATCTTTGGATCTCATTGCGCACGCCAGCGCATGCGGCGTGCGGTGCAGCGTGGGCCACAGCAATGCGACGTACCAGCAGGCCGCGGCCGCAATTGACGCGGGAGCGCGAAGCGCAACCCACACCTACAACGCCATGCGGCCACTCGATCATCGCGATCCCGGGCTGATCGCTTATGTGCTGAACAACGATCGGCTTTTCGCAGAGATCATCTGCGATGGCGTGCATGTGGACCCGGCGATGGTGCGGCTTTTCGCCCGGGCCCGGGGCCTGGGCCGCTCCATTCTGATCACCGACGGCATCAGCGCGACCGGAATGCCGGATGGCGCATACATGCTAGGCAGTCTGGAGGTCGAGGTCCGGGAAGGCCGCTGCACCAGCGGCGGCAGTTTGGCGGGAAGCGTGCTCACCATGGATCGGGCAGTGCGAAACTTCACCGCCTTTACCGGTTCCGACCTGGCCGACGCCGTTACGCTGGCCACCAGGAATCCCGCGAGCCTGGTGGGGATCGAGGATCAATGGGGCGCGCTTGAACCAGGCCGGGAGGCAAACATCACGGTGCTTTCGGCCTCTGGAGATGTCCTCCAGTCGTTTCGCGCAGGACGCCCGGTTTTGCCATGATCTCCGGCTGACCGCGATTCCAGACCGTCAAATCGGCGCCCAGGGCAGTCCGCGGTTTGCGCTCCTCGATCTGGTTTGAGCCGGTTCCACCGCTCCGCCGGCCGCAGGCGGATTTCGAATTCGTTTATGGTTATCCAGGGTTTACGTTGCGGGAATTTCGGCTTTGAAATGGGCGAACGGTGAGAACATGGCTCCGGGCTGGACGAGCGCGGCGCGGTGAAAGATCGGGGAAGGTCTCTGGAAATGCGGAAAACGAAAGAAGTTTGCCGCATTTCGACAGCAGGCGCCGCTGCTCCGACAACGAGCCATGTGTTCCCTTTGGTCCCTTAGGAACCCACTCACCCACTCCATAGCCGGAAGCGCCCATGTTGCGACGCAATTCGACGGCGTTCTTGTCTTGGCCTTCGCTCCCCCGGTTTTTCTCCGTGGCCTCCCTCTCGATTTTCCTCGTCATGGCAGCCGCCGGCGTGCTGGCCGCGGGGCAGACGCCGACCGGCGCGGGGACGCCGGAAAGTCCCGCGCCTGGGCAGGCCGACCCCGGCGGCTTCTGGACAAGACTGGAGCGATACTACCGCCAGGACTGGAGCGGGAGCCTTCCCTCGGGGCCCGCTCCTCCGCGTCGCGGGCCGCCCTCTCCGCTGGATTCGCCACCCTTTCCCAGCGCCGACTGGTCCTATGGCGGTTCGCCGGTGATCGGCGAAGCGGACACCGACAGCTACCCGCTGATGACGGCCTGGAATCATGCGGGCAGCCGCACCAAGGTGTACGGCTGGCTCGAGCCGGGCGTTGATTTCAGCACCTCCTCGCAAAGCAATGCGCCGGTCTCCAACGACGTATATCCAAACCGGATTGAGCTGGATCAGGTCGTCGTCTACGTAGAGCGGCTGCCGGATACGGTGCAGAGAAATCATGTCGACATCGGCTATCACCTCACCGCTTTGTATGGCTCGGACTACCGGTTCACGACAAACAAGGGCTACTTCAGCAGCCAGTATCTGGAAGACCATCATCAGTATGGCTTCGATCCATCGCTGGAATACGTCGATATCTACGTGCCGCATGTGGCGCGAGGGATGGATATCCGGGCCGGCCGCTACCTCTCCGTCGCCGGCATCGAATCGCAAATGGCGCCGTCCAATTACATGTATAGCCACTCGCTGCTGTATTCCGTGGACCCGTTTACCGATACTGGCGTCGTCGCCACCGTGCTGCTGAACGATCGCTGGCTGGTCCAGGGGGGAGTGAGCGCGGACCACGACGTTGCGCCATGGACCAGCGGCGTCAAGCCCTCGGCGACGGCCTGCCTCGACTACACGACGAAGTCGGTGGACGATAACTTTTATCTCTGCGCCAACGGCATCAACAGCGGAAAGTACGCGTATAACAACGTGCAACAATTCGATGCCGCCTGGTACCACAAATTCTCCAGCACCTGGAATGCGGCCACCGAGGCTTACATCATGTATCAGCGGGCCGTGCCCAGCGACTCCGGCCCCATCAAACCCGAGACGAATACCTATGGAGCGACCTGCCGGCCGGGCCAAATTACCTGTTTCGCTCCGGAGTATGCCGCAATGAACTATCTGCAGAAACAGCTAGGAGCCCACGACTATCTCTCATTCCGCAGCGACCTGCTGAACGATAAGAAAGGCCAGCGGACAGGCGTGAATACGAAATATACGGAAAACACGCTCTCCTGGAATCACTGGTTCGGATCCACGGTGCAACTGCGCCCCGAGGCTCGTTTCGACCACGCCTGGGACCGCAAGTCCTATAACAACGGCAAGCGGAGGAGCCAGTTCACCCTCGCCGGCGATTTGCTCTATCACTTCTGAGGATCTGGCCGCCGGAGAGATTTGTCTGCGCCCAACAGCTCCGGACTTCGTGGAAAATGATCCGCCGCGGCATGGAACTTCCGCGGCTCTCGCCGTCAGCCGGACGCGCCCGGCATCCGGAAGCGGCGCAACGCGCGCTGTGCGGCCCAGTAGCCGCCCATTCCGTGAACTCCGCCTCCCGGCGGAGTGGACGAGGAACAAAGATAGACCCGGCGGATCGAAGTATCGTAGAGACGCCAGGTCGGCCGGAAAAAAAGCTGCATTCCGGCGAAGGACCCTCCGTTGATATCGCCGCCCACCAGGTTCTCGTTCCATGCCTCCATGGCCGCCGTGCCGGAGGCTGCGCGCATCAGAATGCACTCCCGGAAGCCGGGGGCAAAGCGCTCGATCTGATCCTCAATGGCTTGCTGCGCAGATCCGCGCCAGCCATTCGGCACATGGCAATAGGCCCAGGCGATATGCCTGCCCGCTGGAGCGCGCGAAGGATCGAAAAGCGTCGGCTGGGCCAGAAGGACGAAGGGCCGCGAGCAGAATTCGCCGCGGCAGGCCATGCGTTCCGACTGGGCAATCTCCTCAAACGTTCCTCCCAGATGCACCGTGCCCGCGCGCCGGCACTCCGGGGCCAGCCAGGGGATGGGATGGCTCAGCGCCCAATCCATCTTGTACACGCCAGGTCCATAGCGAAAGGCCTGCAGGCGGCGCCGGAAGCCGGCGCGCAGTTCATCGCCGGCCAGCGCAACCAACTGGCGGGGAGTGACATCGAGAAAGATCAAATCCTCTTCCTGCAGATCCTGGAGCGACCGCACCCGCGACCCCGTCACCACCTTGCCGCCGGAGGCGGCGAGACAGGCTTCCAGGGCGGAGGCGATGCTCTGCGCGCCCCCGCGAGGGAGCGGCCAGCCGCCTTGATGCGCC
>JAJYZK010000346.1 GCA_021799945.1 Acidobacteriota bacterium | reverse complement strand
GCAGGAGCTCACGGTGAACGGCCAGCATCCCACCACCACGAACATCGCCGCTTCCGGCGTGGCGGGAAACTATACGCTGGTCGGAACGGTGAGCAGCATCTCCAGCAATCCTCCCACGCTCGGCGGCAGCGTGTCCTTTATAGATACGACCAGCGGCGGCGCCGTCCTCGACACCGCCGCACTCGCCCCGCCCGTTCTTACCCAGACCTTCGCCGCCAGCCCAGCCGTCGCCACCGGCTATCATCCTGCGTTGATCGCCATCGGCGATTACAACGGAGACGGCATACCCGACCTGGCCTCGGCGAATCGTGACAGCAACAGCGTCAGCATCCGGCTGGGCAAGGGCGATGGAACGTTTTACCAGGCGGTCCCGGATATCCTCGTAGGCAACGGGCCCTGGGCCATCGCCACCGCGGATCTGAATGGCGACGGCAAGCTGGACCTGGTGGTCGCCAACCAGGACGACAACGATCTGACCATTCTGCTGGGCGACGGCACGGGCAATTTTACGCAAAAGGGATCTCCGGTTCCGGTTCAGTTTTATCCGCAGGCCATCAAGATCGCCGATTTCAACGGTGACGGAATCCTGGATCTGGCGGTGGCCAACAAATACAGCAACTCGGTCAGCATCCTGCTGGGCAACGGCGACGGGACGTTCACCTCCCGCGCGCTGCTGGCGACGGGGAACAAGCCCATTTTCCTTGCGGCCGCCGATTTCAACGGCGACGGCAAGATGGACCTGGCGGTTGTGAATTATGGCGACAACACGGTAGGGATCTGGCTGGGCCAGGGGAACGGCTCCTTTGTTCAGGCCGCCGGCTCCCCGATCGCCGCCGGCTCCGCTCCCGGCAACGGCCCGTCGGATTGCGGAATCGTTTCCGGGGACTTTAACGGGGACGGCAAGCCCGACTTCGCGGTGGCCAACTTCAACGCCAACACAGTGTATGTCTTCCTCGGCAATGGAGACGGCACATTCAGCGCCGCTCCCGGCTCGCCTGACGCCGAAGGAGGGCCGGACCCGTACGCGATGGCGCTGGGCGACTTCAACATGGACGGCAATGCGGATCTGGCCGTGCTTAATTATCCCTACCCTCCCTACCCGGCCCCGGCGGACGGAACGGTCACCCTGTTGCTTGGAGACGGCAAGGGCGGATTCACGCTTTCCCCCAATGCCCCGTCAACCGTCGGGCTACACGCCTATGACGTAGAGACCGCCGACTTCAACGGAGATGGAATGCCTGACCTGGCCACCCCCAATCTCCGCGACAGCGATATTTCGATCCTTCTGAATTCGGTTTTGCAAACGGCCACGGCCACGGCCGCCGGCGTCACCGTCCCGGGCAGCGGCACGCATGAGGTCGAGGCCAGCTATCCCGGCAGCACCTTCTTCGCGCCCAGCGTCTCCGGCGTAACGCCGTTGACCGGCTCCCAGGCGACGACTGCGCTGAACATCTCCGCCAGCACGCTGCAGCAATTGGTCACCATGCCGGTGACGTTCACCGCGCAGATCAGCTCGGCCGGAGCCGGACCGATCGCGGGAACGGTCAGCTTCTTCGACGGCGGCGCGCTGCTGGGCGTAGCCCCGGTCGACGTCAGCGGACAGGCCATCTTCACCACCACCAGCCTCTCCGATGGAACCCACACCATCACCGCGAATTATTCGGGAAGCGCCAACTATCTTCCCAGCAGCACGGCCGGAGGCATCGCGGTGACCATCAGCGACTTCCAGCTCAAGCTGGCCAGCGGCGGCGTCTATCCCGTCGTGCCCGGGGCGAAGATCGTCTACAACATCCAGGTTTCCCCGCTGGTGGCCTCCACCTTTCTGTACTCGGTCAGTCTGACGGCCGGCGGCCTGCCGCCGGGAGCCTCCTATTCCTTTGCGCCCATGCCGCTCGCCGCGGGCAGCGGCCAGGCCACCGTCGTGCTTACGATCCAGACCGCCAAGACCATCGCCCAGGCGCCGGGAGAGCCCGCGGGGCCGTTTCGCCGGGGAAGCTCGCTGGCCCTGGGGCTGCTGCTGCCCCTGTTCGGCCTGGCCCCCATGCGCAAGCGGCTGGGCTCGCACGCGGGGGTGGCGGGCGCGGTGCTGCTGGCCGCTGTGGGAATTTGCGCCGCCGCCGGTTTGAGCGGCTGCTCCAATGCCGGATTCTTTGGCCAACCCAAGGTCTCCTATACCTTAAGCGTCACCGGAACGAGCGGAACGCTCCAACATTCGATCAGCGCGCCGCTGACCATTCAATAAGCGATCGGAGCGTCCTGGGAGTGAGGGGTCATGCGTAGAGTCTTGAGAGTCTTAGGATCGGCGGTGCTCGCGGCGTTGGCCGGCGGTTCCGGCCTGCTCGCGCAGGTTGCCCCGGAGGGTCGAGGACATGCGGAGCCTCCGATCGAAGCCTCGTTCGCCTACAGCCTTGTTCGCTCCAATGCCGGCCCCGGCAACTGCGGCTGTTTCTTTATGAACGGAGGCAGCTCGGAGGTCGCCTTTCACGCCTATCGCGACGTCTCGGCCGTGGTCGATGTCACCGGAGAACATGCCGGCGCCATCAACAGCACGGGCGAAGAGCTTTCCTTGTTGACGTTCACCGCCGGACCGCGAATCAGTTATCCGATCAGGGGACCCTATTTCACCCGCTATATTCCCTTCGCGCAGGCGCTGCTGGGAACCGCTCATGGCTTCGGCTCCTCCTTTCCGGATTCCGCCGGCACGGTGAAACCGTCGGCGAATTCCCTGGCCTTTCTCGTCGGCGGCGGCCTGGACGCGCGAATGACCCGGAGGCTCGATTTCCGGATCTTCCAGGTCGATTATGGATACACGGCGCTGCCCAACAATGCCGGCAATCAGGAGAATCTGCTTCGCGTCTCCACCGGCATTGTGCTTCGCTTCCGTCAGCGGCGTTGAATCGCAGATTTGCAGAGGATCGACAGCCCGAGCCCTTTGGGCGAGGGACTCGATCCGATACTCGATCCGATACAGGCTCCCGCGCCTCGCTCGTTGCGGGCGGTTACGGCCCGTCGTTTTCCCGCTCACGGGAAGGGAAGCGCCCCCCGGAACAACTCGAATTCGGGCGACTGGCGAAGGTTATGCCGGCCGGCAAAATAGACCGACACGATATCCAGACGAACCTGCCGCGGCGGCGCGGGCAGCGCGCGGAGGTATTGTCGCGCCATCGCGCGCAACATGCTGCTCTTCTCTTCATCGACCGCCGATTCCGCGGTGGCGAAGCTGCGGCTTGTCCGGCTCTTCACCTCGACGAAGCAGAGGATGTCTCCCTCCCAGGCGATCAGGTCGATATCGCCGCGAAGTCTCGGGCTGCGCCATCGGCGGGCGACGACCGTATATCCGAGCCGGCGCAAATGATAATAGGCCGCTTCTTCTCCCCGGCGCCCGGCCTGGAGATGATCGGCGATCGCACTCCGCTTTCCCAGGGAAAGGCTCATCCGGTCGAGGACGCGGAAGAGCGTTTCAAGAATCCCGATCCATGCGCGCCTCATTTGCCGCATGGCCCCCATTGTCAACGCAGCGCGGACTTTGGCCAAGCCATATCGGCGCCGCGCGGCGCACCATCGCGGGCCTGACGGCTCCGCTTCCTCCCGATTCGCATGCCCCGGACTGGGAGGGTCCCAGGGCTCTCAAGCGGAGCGCGAGCCGGGTCCTTCCGCGCCGTGGGCGCGGCCGAAAGCCTCGGCTGCGGCAAACGCCCGAGCCGGAGACGCGGAGAGCGCGGAAATTGTATACCGGCGCCATTTGCGCCAAAGCCGTTCTACGGTCCCTGCGG
>JAJYZK010000345.1 GCA_021799945.1 Acidobacteriota bacterium | reverse complement strand
GATGCCGAAGCCCAACACGGTGCTGACCAGCGAGTGAGCCATGGCCGACAGACTCCAGACTCCCATCACCAGCGCGTAGCCGATGCGGGTGCCGATGCGGTCGATCAGTCGCCCGGAGAGCACCATGCCGACGGCGTAGGCCACCTGAAAACCGCCGATGATATAGCCGTATTGGGACTCGCTCCACCCGATGGTGCGCTGGAGCAGCGGGGCCAGTATGCCCAGCACCTGACGATCCATATAATTGATCGAGGTTGCGAAGAAGAGCATGGCGCAGATGGACCAGCGCACGCTTCCGCCTGCCGGCGCATAGGACGGAGCGGGAGCTGAGCCGGTTGCGCTGCTCTGGGCGGCTTGGGCCGTATTTTTGTTGAGCATAGGAATCCGGGGGCGCGCGAGACCGTCCGCGGGGCCCTGATTCGCCCGCGGCAACGGTTCACGGTGTTTATACCTGCTGGCATGGAGAGTGACAACCTCGCCGGGGAAAAGCCGGCTGGATTCCGCCTCGGCCGGCGGCGGCGAACTGGAGCGGCGCGCGGGCGGCGCCGATGCGATGGAAGCTCCGCCGGGAGTTCTGAAGGAGGCTCTGATGGAAGCATTGTCCTTGAGAGGCGCCGACCAGACGCGGTGGGACTGCGTCAGTCTGGGCGAAGTGATGCTGCGGCTGGATCCCGGGGAGGTCCGGGTGCACACGGCGCGGCGCTTTGAGGTCTGGGAGGGCGGCGGGGAGTACAACGTGGCCCGGGGGTTGCGCCGCTGTTTCGGCATGCGCACGGCCATCGCTACGGCTCTGGCGGACAATGCCGTCGGCCGCCTGGTGGAGGATCTGATGTTGCAGGGCGGCGTGGATTGCTCGCTCCTCCGCTGGGTGAGCTATGACGGCATCGGCCGCACGGTCCGCAACGGGCTCAACTTTACCGAGCGCGGCTATGGCGTGCGGGCGGCGGCCGGATGCTCCGACCGCGGCCATACCGCCGTATCGCAGCTCAAGGCCGGCGATTTTCCCTGGGCGGCCATTCTGGGACCCTCCCAAGGCGCCCGCTGGCTGCATACGGGAGGCATATTCGCCGCGCTCTCGCCCTCCACTCCGGCGGTGGTGCTCGAAGCGCTGGAGCATGCCCGGGCCAACGGAACCGTGAGCTCCTTCGATCTCAACTACCGCGAATCGCTGTGGAAGTCGATCGGGGGCAAGGCCAAGGCGCAGGAAGTGAATCGCGAGCTGGTGAAGAAGATCGACGTGCTCTTCGGCAATGAGGAGGATTTTTCCGCGACGCTGGGCATTCGGCTCGAAGGCGTGGAAGAGGACTTCAAGGAACTGCCCGTCGCCAGCTACGAGGCCATGCTTCGGGAGGTGGCCGCCGCGTACCCCAATCTGAAGCTCGTCGCCACCACCCTGCGCACGGCGCAGACGGCGAGCCGGAACGCCTGGGGCGCCATGGCCATTTACCAAGACGAAATTCTCTATGTTCCACAGCGCGAGGTCGATATTCTGGACCGCGTCGGCGGCGGCGATTCCTTTGCCTCCGGCCTCATCTATGGCCTGCTCTCCGGCCGGCCGGCGGCATGGGCCGTAGCCTGCGGAGTGGCCCACGGCGCGCTGGCCATGACCACCCCGGGAGACACCAGCATGGCGACGCGAAGCGAGGTGGAGCGGGTGATGCAGGGCGGATCGGCGCGCATCGCACGCTAGTGGGGCGCCCCTGAAGTTCACGGCATAAATGGAGGGTTGACTGCGCTGCGGGGACCGTTGAAAAAGCAACTCCTTCGCTGCGCTCAGAAGGATTAGGATTCTATGGCGAAATGCGGAGACAGGAGACGAGCGGCCTGAGTGAGAAGTTCGCGTAACCGAAGTTCGCGTAGCCAAAGAACTGTCATCCTGAGCGGAGTTTGGCCGGCTGTTGGGCCAAACGGAGTCGAAGGATCTGCGGTTGTTCTTGAGCGAATTTCCGATTCGCCACACGAGGAGCTCTTTGGAGAAGAAGAGGTTTGCGAACGAACAAGAGCCGCGCCCGCTGCTTCGTTTTTCAACAAATTTGCTCGCGAATGAGCGGAAGAATGGGCGGAGGAACAGGCCGGGAGTTTGCGCCGAACCAGCGTCGATCCAATAATCATTGATCTTTGAACCGATCAGGAAAAGAGAAAACCGTATGCAGGATGCGATTCGAGAGCACTTGGAGCGAACCGGAATCATCCCGGTTCTTCGCGCCGGTTCGGCGAAGGAGGCCGTGGCGCTGGTGGAAGCCCTGGCCGCCGGCGGCATCGACGTCGTCGAGGTCACCATGACCGTGCCCGGGGCGGTCGAGGTGCTGCGGGAACTGAAGCGGAGCTATGGCCAAAGGCTTCTGCTGGGGTCGGGAACGGTGACCGACGCCAAGCAATGCGCGGCCACCATCGAAGCGGGCGCCGAGTTCGTGGTGAGCCCCAGTCTGCATCCCGAGGTGATCGCGGTAACCAAGGAGCACGGCAAGGTCTCCATGCCGGGGGCGCTGACGCCCACCGAGGCCATCACCGCCTGGAAGGCCGGAGCCGATATTGTGAAGATCTTTCCCTGTTCGGCGATGGGCGGAGCGAGCTACCTGAAGGCGTTGAAGGCTCCCTTTCCGCAACTGCGTCTGGTCCCCACCGGGGGCGTGAATCTGCAAACCGGAGCCAGCTATCTTGAGGCGGGGGCCTGCGCTTTGGGGGTGGGCGGAGACCTGGTGAATGCGGCGGCCATTGCCGAGGGCAAACCGGAAGTGGTGACCGCGGCGGCCCGCGCCTACCTGGGCCTGATTGCCGACTTTCGCGCAAAATCGGCCGCCGGAAAGACAAAGGCGAGCTAACGGCAAGGGTGGGTGCGGACGGCCGGACGCGGAGCCGCGGCCGTGGGAGCTCCGCTTCAGGGCCGGGTGCAGGCTAAATACCAGCCGTGGGAGGAACAGGCGTAGAGCGCGGCCTGGCGGATCCCCGTCAACGGCGCCAGCCCTTCCGCGATTTCCTGCGGCGCGCCCACGAACACGATTACCCGGGCGGCGGCGAGCAAGGGACCCCGAATCGCGTCGGGCAGCGCCGGCAGGTCTACATTGCCGTTGATCCGCCGCTCCGCCTCCTGCGGCGACTCCATGCGCTCCACCAGCAGGTCGCCGCGCGGGGCCGCCTCCACCGGCATGATGGTTAAATCGAGCCAGGGACTGTTCAGCATCACATCGCCGGAGCGCAGCAATGGCAGCGCTCCGCTCCACAGGTAAGGATTGAAGCCGAGCTGATGCTGGCGGCGCGCGACGCCGAGCATGCCTTTCCCCAGCAGGGCCAGGCCTTCGGCGTGGCCGGGAAGCGGCTGGGCCTCCAGCTCCGCGAGCTGCCGCGCCACCGGCCGGAAGAAGCGCTCCGCCGGCAGCAGCGTGAGCGCCACCATGATGGTGGCGAATAGGGGAACGAAGCGCAGCGGTCGCCGGCCGGACGGGCCCGGCTCTTCATAGCCCGAGGCGGCCGCCAGAGCCCCCAGCCAGCCGAAGATCATCAGCCGCGGCGCAAAATAATCCGAACCGTTCATCGACGGCGGCAGAATCGGGATGGCGAGCAGCAGCGCGGCGGAGCCGATCAGCAGAGAATCGCCGGGCCGCAACTGCCTTGAGCGCCACCGCCGGCCGAAACCCGCGGCGGCCAGAGCCAGGCCCATGGCCTGGGCCGGGGTGGCCCCCGCCTGCTGGTAGTGCTGGCCGATCACCGACAGCGGGTTCCACCTCGGGACATGGCGGTTCATCCACTCGATGTGGTCGAGCAGCACCCGGCGCTGGCCG
>JAJYZK010000015.1 GCA_021799945.1 Acidobacteriota bacterium | reverse complement strand
ATCGCCCACGCTGATTTCCACGAATAGGAAGTCGCCTTCAGTCCACCATCTTTGGGTAAGTACGCAAGATGCACGCCTTCCTCGATCACTCGAATACAAAATCGCCGCGCATGAGCGCGCCATCAGCAGCGACGCCAATAAAAGCCCAGATCAACCAGTCGATGATTTTCTCATCTGTGTGATGCCTCGGTGCAAACTGCTTACGGAACGCGGCGATAGCCCCATCGAGGCGGTGTTCTTCCACGATTCGCTCGTACTCGCGCGCAAGGAAACCATAGTATTCCGACATTTTTATGATCCGCTCCTCAATCATCAGATCACTCGACGGTTCCCGATACAGAAAGAACCGCGCAACCCGCGAATCATAGATGGGGAGCTTCGGGCTTAGCGTATGCATCAGCTTCGTGGCGAATGAAAACTGCAAGGTGTGCCGCCCATCCTGCCGAGCGGAAACGTTGTACAACCTTTGGCACAAGTCTTCGAGGCTCATCGGATTCTCAAGCGACGGCTGAAGAGCGGCGAAGTACTCCGAATAGAACGCGGAACCCAACCGGGCCGCATTCATTCCCCAAAAGCTCCTATAGCGTCGCTGATACTTGGGACCGCCGCACTGATCGCGGTTCTCGATGAGCCAATCGTAGTTCTTCACGTCGTCTTGTGTGATCGTCTTTAAGATAAGGTCGTAACCTCGCTCGATGACAGCGTACATGCACTCTCCCCCCTCGTTATGCCTTTTTCGACTCCGAAAGCTTTTTCGTCACAATCACGGACGTTTGATCAGCTCCTGGATCAACTGATGGAGAGCAAGAAGGGGCTTGCGCAAGGCGCCCTTCAGGCAGATGCGTTCCTGCGCCCTAAGGAAAGCGAAGGCGACTCCGGACTCCAGGTAGTTGAAGGGCTGGAATCCTCGGCGAAAGCACCGATTGCCTAGGTGGTATGCTTCGGTGTTGGAAATTCTCGAAAGAGCTCTGTCAAGGGCGGAGTAAAAGTACTCCGCCCTTGGCTTAGAGGCGAGGTATGGCCACAGGCCGGGTTAGCCGACCGGCACATAGCTTTGTCGGTCTTCGCGCCCGCCGTAGCTGGCCGCCGTCGGTTGAACCCTGGAAATTCTCAGACGGAAACTCTCTGACTGCTCGCGCCGCAGCCTCGCCGGCGGTTGTTTCGCCACGCCCTTTCAGGCCGGCCACACTATGTCAGGCGAAGGCCAGGTTGATATTTTCCATAGCCTCGTCCACTTCGGCCGGGCTCTTGTATCCCACGGTGACGGCATCGACGTGCGCCGTGCGGAAGGCGAATCGCATGGCTGCCTGACGGTCTTCGCGATTGGTGAAGCGGCCTTCTCCGACCAGCTTCATGCTGATAACGCCCAAACCCCGCGCCTTGACCTGGTGAACGTAGTCCACCACCTGATTTACGTCTCCCAGGCCGGAGGTTCCGAAGTCCTCCGCATCCATTTTCACGCCCTTTTGATTCATGCGGATCATGGCAATCTGCAGCCAGTCGGTCTGCGGAAACTGGCGCAGAGCGGGCAGGCCGTGCACCGAGGCGCCACGGCCGATCACGATCTTCTTCTCCTGAGCCTCCGATATGGCGTCCTGCCACTTGACCGTATCTTGCGGCCAGGTCGGCGTGTGCTGAAAGTGCAGAAGCATCACGTCGAAATACTCGGTGTTGGCCAGTTTGCGCAACTCGTCGATCTTCTGCTGTGGATCCACACCCGGTCTGGTCGTCACCTTGGTCATCAAGCGGTAGCTGTCGCGGGGAACCCCCTTGAGCGCCACGGCGAGCATTTCATGCATGTTTGGATAGGATTCGGCGGTTTCGAAGAAGCGGATGCCGCGGTCGTAGGCATACATGGTCAGCCGGTTGAACCCATCCTGCCCGAGTTCGCGCTGCACTTGCCCGGCTAAGGTTCCGGTGCCGAAGGCCAGGCGGGTGACCTGGACGCCGGACTTGCCCAGCGTCACCACTTCGGTCGCCGCCTGCTGCTTCGCTTGCGCGGGAAGGCTGCCGGCGCTTGCGCCGGCAACCACGGTTGCGGCCAGTCCGGTTTTAAGGAAGTTGCGGCGTGAAAAGCTGGTCATGGATTCCTCCGCGGTTTGGGATTTTCGCGTGGCCGGATCCTTCGCAGTCTGCGGTGAAGGTGGATTTACGCCGTGACCAGCGTCACGGAATCTCACCACAGGCCGTTCAGCGGCCCGTACCGTGCTCTTACCCTGACGAACAGCATGGTACCACAGCCCTAAGCCGCGCCTGAGGCCGCCGCGCCGCCTCTTGTCTCCGGTCCCACCCGTTGTCCCCAGCCCTTTTGTCTCCAGTCCTTTATGATGGCCGCATAGGCTGGGTTGCAGCCCAGTTTCCAAAGCGGTTTCCAGACTGGGGCGAAGGAGTCGGACGCTGGATGTCGGCGAGAATTTTTATCGACGGCGAGGCGGGCACCACGGGATTGCAGATCCGCCATCGGCTGGAGCGCCGCGGCGAATTCGCGCTACTCTCCATCGATCCCGCGCGGCGCAAGGATCCGGCGGCTCGGGCCGAGGCGCTCAACGCAGCCGACGTGGTCGTTCTGTGCCTGCCGGACGAAGCGGCCCGGGAGGCTGTGTCGCTGATCACGCGGAGCGGCGTCCGGGTGATCGACGCCTCCACCGCGCATCGCGTCGCGCCGGGCTGGACCTATGGCTTCGCCGAGATGGATCGCGAGCAGAGGAGGGCGATCGCCTCCGCTTCCCGGGTCGCCAATCCCGGCTGCTTCGCCACCGGAGCCATCGCGCTGCTGCGTCCCATGGTCCAGGCCGGTTTGCTTCCCCCGGAGTTCCCCGTGACGCTCTCCGCCATATCGGGATACAGCGGGGGCGGCAGGCCGTTGATCGCCGAATACTCCGCATCCTCTCCCGGATCGGAGGCGGCCGGCCATGGGGACGCCTTTCGCATCTATGGCCTGCCTCTGGCCCACAAGCATCTGCCGGAGATTCAGGCCTATGCCCGGCTTACCCATGCTCCCCTGTTCCTGCCGGCTGTGGGACGCTTTGCGCAGGGGATGCTGGTGGAGGTTCCTCTTCCGCTCTGGGCGCTTCCGGGCGCCGTCACCCCCAGGGCGCTGCGCGAAGCGCTGGAGCAAGCCTACGCAGGCTCGCGCTTTGTCGAGGTGGCTCCGGCGCGGGAGACGGAGGCCTTGCAGAAGGCGCGGAGCGGAGCCGGGGGATATCTCGCCGCGCTCGATCCGGAAAGCCTGAACGGGACCAATCGCATGCGTCTTTACGTCTTCGGCGGTGGCGACGGAGGTCAGGCGCTGCTGGTCGCGATTCTGGATAATCTCGGCAAGGGCGCCTCCGGAGCGGCGGTGCAGAACCTGAACCTGATGCTGGGACTCGATGAGGCTGCCGGGCTCTGACCGCGGCGTAATGGGCGCGGTCTTGCGTCCTTTAAGAGTCTGTTGAAAAACGCGCCGAAGCAACGAGCGAGGCGCAGCAGGATGTGCGCTTCGCCATCGAGCTACGCTGGGACTTGGATCCCGTTCCAGTCAAAAATCTGTTTCTCAACAAACTCTTAAAGCGAAGATGCCGCTAGCGCGGGGGCTTCGGGTGGGACTTTTTGGGGCCGGATTTTTCCTGGCGGATTCGGCGCACCTCATCCATGCGCTGGGCCAGAAGCTTTTCCCGGCCCTGCTGTGTGGGGTGGTAATAGCGCCGGCCGATCAGGTTTTCCGGCAGGCAGTCCATGTCGGCGACCAGGCCCTCCACGTCGTGCGCGTATTGGTAGCCCTTGCCGTAGTCGAGCTCGCGCATCAGCCGGGTGGGCGCATTGCGCAGGTGCAGGGGCACAGGTTCGGCCCGGGTCGACTCGATATCCTCCTGCGCCGCTCCGAAGGCGGCATACACGGCGTTTGACTTGGGGGCCAGCGCCAGGTAGACGGCGGCCTGCGCCAGCGCCAGGTCGCCTTCGGGCGAGCCCAGGAAATCGACCGCGTCGCGGGCGGAGAGGGCCAGATGCAGGGCCTCCGGCGCGGCCAGCCCAATATCCTCCACCGCCATGCGCACCAGCCGCCGCGCGATATACAGGGGGCTCTCCCCGGCGTGGAGCATCCGGCCGAGCCAGTAGATCGCGGCGTCGGCGTCGCTGTTGCGGACGCTCTTGTGCAGCGCGGAGATCAGGTTGTAATGCTCCTCGCCGCTCTTGTCGTACAGCAGCATCCGCTGCTGCAGCGCGCTGGCCGCGGTCTCCACTGTGATGCGCCCGCCGGAGGCCAGCCTGGAGGCCAGCTCCAGGGCATTGAAGGCGTGGCGCGCGTCGCCGTCGGAATATCCGGCGATGGTCTCCAACGCCTCCGGGTCCGCGGTCAACTCCAGAGCGCCCAGGCCCCGCTCCCGATCCTCCAGCGCCCGACGCAGCAGCAGAACGATCTGCGCCTCCAGCAGGGGCTTCAAGGTGTAGACGGCGCAGCGCGAGAGCAGCGCGGCGATCACTTCGAACGAGGGATTCTCGGTCGTCGCTCCGATCAGCCGGACCGCGCCTCTCTCCACGTAGGGAAGAAAGGCGTCCTGCTGGGCCTTGTTGAAGCGGTGAATTTCATCGACGAAAAGAATCGTGCGCACGCCGGCTTTGGCGGACTGCTCCGCCTCCGCCATCACCTGCTTAATCTCCCTGATGCCGGAAAGCACAGCGGAAAATTCAATGAAGCTGGCTCGACTGGCCTCGGCCACGATCTTGGCCAGCGTGGTCTTTCCCACTCCCGGAGGTCCCCAGAGAATCATTGAGCCGCCGTCGGCGCCGGCAATCTCGGCCCGTAGCGGCTTGCCCGGGCCCAACAGATGCTCCTGTCCCACGAATTCTTCCAGGGTCCGCGGCCGCATGCGCTCGGCCAGAGGGGCGGCGCGGCTGGCCGGCTCCCGCTCCGGGAACGCTCCAAACAGGCTCATCGGGCGACTCGATCCCGGTCTCTGCGCTGCCGGGCCGCCTCATACAACAGGATGCTGCCGGCAATCGCGGCGTTCAGGCTCTCCACCGGGCCGGGGCAGGGAATCGTCACCGGAGCGTCGGCCAGGGCCGTCCAGCAATCCGGCAATCCGGCGCCCTCGTTGCCCAGGAGCAGGGCTGCCGGCTGAGTCAGGTCGGGCGCCGCCGCGCGCTCCATCGGGGAGGAACGCGGGGAGGCGGCAAAGATGCGCAGCCCCCGGCCGCGCAGCAAGGCAAAGGCCTCCTCGGCGGTCAGCGGAAAGATCGGGAGGCGAAAGGCCGAGCCGGAGGAGGCGCGCAGGGCCTTCGCATTCCACGGGCTCACCGTTCCCGGCAGGGCAATCATTCCCGTAGCCCCGAAGGCTTCGGCCGAGCGCACCAGGGTCCCCAGGTTGCCGGGATCCTGCAGAGCGCCGGCCACCACCACCAGGGGCGCGCCGCGAAAGAGCATCTCCTGCGGCCAATCCGGAGCCCGGACCAGCGCAGCGATTCCTTGCGGATGCGCGGTGGCGACCGCGCCTCGGAAGACCTCGTCGGGCAGGCGCAGTATCTCCACCCCCGCAAGAGGGAGTTCCCCGAGGGGCGAATCGAAGCTGGATTGGAGGAAGACGGCATCGATCCGCAGTCCGCTGCGGACCGCTTCGCCCAGCAGCAGCAGCCCCTCGATCGCAATCTGATTCCGCGCGGTCTTCACGCCCAGGGCAAGGCTTCGGCGCAGATCCTTCACTCGCGGGTTGTGGCGGCCGGCGAGGCTGGCTTGCGCGAAGGAGGCCGATGCGTTCATCAGAAGGTTCTTTCGCTCGGGACAAACCGCCGGCGGCGAACCGCTTGGGTCGCCCCGGGCAGGCGATGCTTCTCCCGCTCTCCGCCGCGGCTCCAAGGCATCCTACACCAGGGCGCGCCGCGCGGCTCGGCGGGCCGGCGACGGGCAATCGCCGCCGCCGGCGCGGGCCGCGGGAGAGGTTCTGTTACTCTTCTCGATGATACTGCCCTCGATTTCGCTTTCGCTGGAGCAATTTTGATCGCGGAGATGCTGCGCGTGCATCCGGATGAGCCGGAGCCGGAACGGATCGAATACGTTGTCTCCTGCCTGCGGAGCGGCAAGGTCGTGGGAATGCCCACGGACACGTTCTACGGCCTGGCGGTGGATCCGGTGAACCTGCGGGCGGTGGAGAAGATCTACGAGATCAAGACGCGCCTGAAGCACAAGCCGCTCTCGCTGCTCATTGCGGATGTGGCCCAGGCGTACGAGCTGGCGCGCGACCTGGGCTCTCTGTTCGATTGCCTGACGGAGCGCTTCTGGCCCGGTCCGCTTACGCTGATCGTCCGGGCCGGATCGCGCCTGCCTCTGCGCTCGACCGCCAACACCGGCAACGTCGCGCTGCGCGTGCCGGACTCGGCGATTGCCCGCGGCGTGGCCCGCGGGCTGGGGCTGCCCATTACCGCAACCTCGGCCAACTTGCAGGGACTTCCAGAGTGCAATTATGCTGCATGCGTGCGACAACAGATCGGCGACCGCATCCCGCTGATCGTCGATGGAGGGCCTACCGGCCGCCGGGTGCCCACCACCATCGTCGATCTTTCCGCCGGGAGCGGTTCCTGGCAGATACTGCGCGAGGGGGCGATCCCCACGCATGAGATTGCCCTGGCGCTGCAACGCTGAGCGGGAGGCTGCATGCTCGTGCCGGACACGGATCTGCGCCGCGCCCGCGCGGGGGGATCGGGCCGCTCCCTCTCCCCGGGGCGCCATCTGCTGCGCTCCCTCGCCGTAACCGCGCTGCTGGCGGCGGCCGGATGGTTCCTCTGGGTATACGGGCAGATTCGCTACTACGCCGGGCATGACGAAGCGCGGCCCGCGGAGGCGATCGCCGTGTTTGGGGCCGCCGAGTATGATGGCAGGCCTTCGCCGGTTCTGCGGGCCCGGCTGGATCATGCGCTCGACCTCTATCGGGAGCGGCTGGCGCCCATGATCGTCACCCTGGGCGGCGGCGACCAGCAGGACACAGAGGGCGCGGTAGGGCGTAATTATTTGCTGGCCCATGGCGTTCCGCCGAGCCAGATTATTGCCGAAACGCAAAGCACCGATACGCAGGAGTCCGCCGCGCGGCTGGCCGGCATCGCGCGCGAGAATCGCCTGAACCGCATTATCGCGGTCTCCGACGGAACCCATCTGTTCCGCATCCACGCGCTGTGCGAGAGCTTCGGCATCCGCGCCTACACCTCGCCCCGGCCCGAGACCCGCCCGCTGGACCTCTGGGACCGTTCGCAGCGGCTGCTGCATGAGATGCTGAGCTACACTCTCTGGCGCCTGCATATGCACTGATTCGGCGACGGCCCGACGATTACCCGACGATTAGACGAGCAGCAGCGCGGCCGCAGCCGCGGCGGCGGCGCAGGTGGAGAGAAAGTTCACCAGGTCGTTGTTGAGCCATCCGCCACGCTCCGCCGTCGCTCCCAGCAGCGAGTCAACAAACAGCCCGCACAGGGCGCCGCAGCCGCAGGCCAATGCCGCCTTGCCCGGCAGGCGGAGGGAGAGAACGGCGGCGGCGACGACAAGCCAGGCCGCCGCCAGGCCCGCCCCCGTTCCGGCTGCGCTCACCGCGCCATCCGTCCCCGGTTGCACCCGTTCCCCGGTGAGGATCAGGAAGGGCCGGCCGCCCAGCACCTCGCCCAACTCGCTGGCGACGGTGTCGGCGGCGGCCTCGGCTAGCGCGGCGGTGAACATGGCGGCCGCCAGGGTGGACAGGGAAGCGCGGTCGCGCGCGGAGGAAAGCCGGGGAAGCAGAAGCGCGGATGAGGCCAGCCCCGCCATCCCGAGATTGGCGGTTACCTGTCCGGCGCTGCGTCCACGCCGGTCTTCCTCCCAATGACTCTCCACGATCCTGTTGTCCTCATCCTCGAGAAGCAATCTCCTTCGCTTGCCGAACGCGGTCGCCGAAAAGGTCAGCAGCAGGAGAGCGAACAAGGGAATCAACCCGGAATACGCGCGGCTCCGGGGGCCGGCGAGCGGCGCCAGCGCCATGACAGCCGCCAGCAATCCCCCGGCGCAGGCCGCGGGCAGAGTTGCGGCGCGCAGCAGCCATACCGCGGCGGCGAATGCCAGGCTGATGGCGAGTCCGCCCTCGGCGGCGGCCATCGCCCTGTGCCTCCAGGCGGCGTCCAGGTAAGTGGCGAGCGCGGCGGCGCATACCGGGAGCGTCGCCGTCGGCATCAGAGCCGATTGCCAGCGCAAGGGATCCGCGCCTCCGCCGGCCTCCTTCCAGTCCTGCCTTCCCAAGCGCCGCATTGGTCTCGCTCCTGCGGTTCGCATGGCGAGCCCGCTCGATCGCCGGACGCAAGAGGCGCACCGGCCCTGTGGCCGCAATCGCCTCACCCCGCCCGGGCTCGGCTCCTTAATTTGCGCGCCGCGTATCGCCGAACAAGAACTCCCGTTTACAATCTTCCTACAGGAAGCGAGACACTGCGAGGTAGGAAAGAGTGCGAAGCGAGGCAAGGCTCCGTTTGCGGAGCTTTCAGCGGAGACTTTCGCTGAGATGTGGGTCAAGGGTCCGTCAACTCATTTGGTCGGCCAGTGGAATCGTCCTCCTAACTGCGATTGCGGCCGCTCTCGGCGGATGCGGCAATCAATATCGCCCGGTGGTGACTCCCGTGCCGCCCACCGGACCGGCGCCCCAGCCGTCCAGCATGGTCATCGTCACCACGAGCACCGGCTTGGGTTCTCCCGGAATCGCCAATGTCTTTAACGGCTCCGGCGATGAACTGCTGACCCAGGCGCTGCTCGGCAACGGGCCGCTGGGCGTTACCTTGAACACCACCGGAACCGAGGCCACCACGGCCAACTCCGACGGAACCATCAACTCCTACGAGCCCTCCACCACCCTGGAGTCCTACGAGGTGCAGGTGAGCACGCTGCTGCAGCCGGCCCAGCCCATCAATCTGCTGCCCACCACCGACTACCTCTTCGTCACCGAGCCCAACGTTTCCGCCGTCTCGGTGCTTTCGGGAACCAGCGGCAATTACCAGTTTTTCGAGCAGATCCCGGTGGCCCCCAGCCCGATCAACTTTGCCGGCAACAGCGGCGGGGCCCGGATCTACGCCATCTCGCAGGATAACGGTTCGCACAAGGTCGCCTTCGGCGACTGCGAAACTCCGTCGCAGGTCACCAGTCCCGGACAGGCCGTCTCCATTGAAACCGCGTCGATCACCATCTCCGGCACCTTTCCCGTCGGCATCTGCCCGGTTTACGGCCTTACCTCGACGGACAACAACCGGACATATGTCCTGAACCGCGGAAGCGGCACGATCACCGTCATCAACAGCCAGCTCAACCAGCTCGATAACACGCCGAACGTGCGGAATCTGAATCCGGCCACGGGCACTCTGACCCTGCCCCCTCCGGCCGGGTTCACCGGCGCGTCCTTCAATGCGGGCCCGGTCTTCGCCGACTTTTATCCGATCGCCTCACAGCTCGTCACAGCGAATTACGACTCCAATACGATCAGCATTGTCAACGTTTCCCTGGACGAATTCGGCAACGACTCCTCCCTGTTCGGCAAGACGGTCACCGTGCCGGTGGGCAATGGCCCCGCCGCCGTAACGATTCTGCGGGATGGAAGCCGGGCCTACGTCGCCAACCAGAAGGACGGGACGGTGAGCGTGGTCAACCTGACCACGTTTCAAGTTCAGGCCACCATCCCGGTCACCGGCCATCCCACCTCCATCGCATCCATCTTCAGCACGCCCTACGGCCAGGTATTCGTCACCTCGCCGGACCAGCCGTATATGACCGTAATCCGCACCGATACGGACGAGGTCGAGGCCAAGATCGAACTGGACGGCAACGGGATCGACGTGCACACCTCCGTGCAGTATGCCGGATTGACCAACGCAAATTCGGTCGTCGAAAGCCACGCCAGCGGCAGCGGAGCGCCTTGCGGATTGGGCGCCGTCTGCACTCGGTGACCGGCGGCGGGTGGGGATGGGCGGCCGGAGCTCCGGCCAGTTTCCGTAACAATGCGTGAGATCCAGGTGTTTAGTCCCGGCCCGGGACAGAAGCTTCGGCCGGTCAGTTGCCGGCGACCTCGCCAGAAAGATCGACCGGCAGGGTGGGGACGCTGACGCCGCCGGGCTTTTCCGTAGTCACCGCGAAGGATTTGGCCGGCACGCCGTAGGGAACCTGGGGCAGCACCAGGTGCGCGGACCCGTTCGCGTCGGGAACGAACTTGCCCGCCGGTATGGCCGGCTTGCCCGACGCCGGCAGGATCCAGAGTTCGTAAGTCTTCCCCGAGGGCGGCGGTTGCAGCCCGGCGGCCATGAAGATCAGCCCTCCGCGGTCCGGCAGATAGATGGCCCCCCCGACCGGCTGCCGGGGAGACTTTTCCGGACTGAGGATCACGCGCTCGGCCCCCGAGGAGGTGAGAACCTCGAAGACCTGCTGCGCCTTGGAGGCCTTTCCGGCCAGATTCGACACCAGGTTGGATTCGTCGCGCAGTTCGTCGTTCAGGGCGTGATTCTGGGCCACCAGCGCGGCGACGGCGATGGCCAGACCGGCCGCGATGGAAACCGCGGCCCAGGTACGGGATCGGCTGGGCGGATTGGGGGAGCTGTCCGGCATTGTGGATAGAGGATTAAAGATTCACATTCATTTTACGGTCGGCGCCCCGAAAACGGGTAGAGCATCTTTCATTTATGCCGAAGCTCCGCCGAAGCCGCAGTCGAAGCCGCATAGGAGACCGGCGAGCGAGGCGCGTCTCAAAGCGGGGCTGTTTTTTGTTTCCCGCTTGCCGTTCTGATTTTCGATCGGCGTCCGAAAGCCCTTGAACCCTTGAGGAAGCCTTGTCTAAAACAAAACAATGGGTGGCCGAAAGGAAGCAGTGAAAGTCCGGCTGGACAGGTTGCTGGTGGAGCGGGGGCTGGCCAGCTCGCGCGAGCGGGCCCAGGCTTTGATCCTGGCGGGCCGGGTGATGGCCGGGGCGCAAAAGGCCGAGAAGTGCGGGCTCGCGGTCGATGCCGCTGCGGAAATTCGGCTGCTGGGGGAAGCCCGGAAATATGTCAGCCGGGGGGGGACGAAGCTGGAGGCCGCCCTCCAACACTGGGGCATCGATCTTACCGGACGCCGCTGCGCGGACATCGGAGCCTCTACCGGAGGATTCTCCGACTGCATGCTGCAGCACGGCGCATCGCTGGTGGTGGCCGTCGATACCGGCTATGGACAGATTGCCGAACCCCTGCGCCGCGAATCCCGGATCGTCCTGATGGAGCGCACCAACGCGCGGTACCTGGCGCCGGCCAGCCTGCCGCCGGGGATCAGCTTCCTGGCCATGGATGTGTCCTTCATTTCCGCGACGCTGGTGCTGCCCGCGGTTCTCGCCGCGATCGGCCGCATTCCCACGCCGCCCGCTTCGCATCTCGCGGCGAGCCTGGATATTGGGGCGAGCTCGGAAGGTTCCCCACCGGAAGCCGCGATCGAAGCCGTGATTCTGGTGAAGCCGCAGTTTGAGGCCGGCCGGGAGAAGGTGGGCAAGGGAGGCATCGTGCGCGACGCGGCGGCCCACCAGATGGCCGTCGGCCGCGTGCGGGAGACCCTGCTCTCGCTGGGCGCGTGGACCGGCGATCCGGTCGAATCTCCCATTCTCGGCGGCAAGGGGAATCGCGAGTTTCTTCTCTATGCGCGCTTCCGAGGGTCCCTCGGCGGCAATCCGGCGGGTGATCCGCGGGCGATGCGGCCGCGGCGTATTCCAGTACACTAGAGCCCAATGCAATCGGTCGCGATCGTCTCCAAACCGCAGAGGGCCGAGCTCGGCCGCGTGCTGCCTGAATTGTGCGCATGGCTGACGGAACGGGGATTCCATCCCATTCTCGACCGGATTAGCGCCGAGTATTGTCCGGGCCTCTCCGGCGTTTCCCGCGAAGATTTGGCCTCTTTCCACCCGGTGCTGGCGCTGGTTCTGGGCGGCGACGGCACGCTGCTCTCCGCCGCGCGCGCCTTCGCCCGGTGCGACGTGCCGCTGCTCAGCGTCAATCTAGGCGCGCTGGGCTTCCTGAGCGAAGTGCGGTTGAGCGAACTCTGCGCCACGCTGGCCTGCTGGATCGCGGGGCAGTGCGTGGTGGAGTCGCGCGCCATGCTGCACGTGGAGGTCATCCGCGACGGCGCGATCCACCGCGAATTCGAGGCGCTGAACGATGTGGTGATCTCGAAAGGCTCCATCGCCCGCATGGGAGAGTTCAGCGTGTATCTCTTTGACCAACTCGCCGCCTCCTTCCGCGCCGACGGACTCATCGTCTCCACCCCGACCGGCTCCACGGCCTACAATCTCTCCGCCAACGGCCCGATCCTGGCGCCCGACATCGACGCGCTGGTGATCACTCCGATCTGTCCGCACCTGCTCACCATCCGCCCGATCGTGGTGCGGGGGGACGCGCAGGTCACCGCCAGGGTCGAGGGGGTTCCCGATCAGACGTTATTGACGGTCGACGGGCAGGAGGCGCTGGAGGTAAAGCTGGGAGACGAGGTGCGCTGCCGCCGGTCGCAGCACAGCATCCAACTGCTGCGGCAGGGTCCGCCGAGATTTTTCGATGTGCTGCGGGCCAAGCTCAAATGGGGAGAACGATAGAAGCCCCGGTCGATTGCGCTTCCGGCGCGTTCCTCACTTGGTTAATTCATCGAGCAGCAGCTTGGCCTTTGTCGCCAGCGTATGGGCGCCGTCGGTGTCGCCGCTGTTCAGGGCCTGCCGCGCCTGTTTTAAGAAGTTGCGAATCTGGGTGTCGGTCGCCTGTTCCTCCGCGGAAAGGGGCCGTGTCACATGGGCCAGCCGTTGCTCGGTAGCCTGAATCAACTTCACCGTATCGTTTCTGGACTGCTCGCCGACCGCGCTGTCCCCCACGGTGAGTTCGCCGATCGGCGTCGTGGAGCTGGGTGAGGCCAGGGCCGCGGTCCCGTTTGCCGACTGGCCGGTCTGTGCGGAGGCCGTCTGAGTTCCGCTGTTGGGAGCGCTGGCAGGGGCGCTCGGCTTCTTATGCCGCTGCCGCTTCACCTTACGCTTGGGGGGAGGCGGAAGCTGCGGGGGGGCGGTTTGCGCGGAGGGCTGCGGCAGAGTGGACTGAGGGGGCGTTTCCGGCTTTTGCTGGGGGATTACCGGAGGCGCCTGGGTTCCCTGCAGGGGCGGCGCCTGGGCGCCGGACGAGTTCTGCTTCGCCCTGAGGGAACACCCCGCCGCGCACAACGCCAGAAGCATCGCCGCCGCGCCCAGCTCCCACCGCTTCATCCCCGTGGCTCCTTGGCCACGCCGGGATCCAGGGCATCTCCCCTATCCGGGACCAGGTACGCTCGCAGCTTGCCCTCCGGAAGATTGCTGAGAGGCAAACGAAGCGTAAAGGTCGTTCCCGTGGCAGAATCGGTTTCTACGTCAATCGAACCGTTGTGAAGCTGAACGATTCGGTAAGTCATCGCAAGGCCGATACCACTCCCGTCTTTACGGGTAGTGAAGTACAGATCAAAGATCTTATCCTTTATCTCATCCGGAATGCCAGTCCCTTCGTCCCGGATGCTCACGCTCGCCACGCGCCCGTCCGCGCCCAGACTCACCGTGAGCACGCCCCCCTCGGCCATGGCCTGGGCCCCGTTGAGGACCACATTGAGCAGGGCTTGGCGCACGAGATCCTCGTCCACTTTGACCGGAACCGCGCGATCCGGCAGGTGGCTCACCACGAAGACATTCCGGGTCTCCAGTTCGGCGGAGGCCAGCAGAAGAACGCCGGAAACCACGCGGCGCAGATCCACTTCTTGAAGCTGGAGCTCCACGGGGCGGGAGAAATCCACCAGCGTCTGCACCACCCGATCCAGCCTTTGTATCTCGCTTTCGATCACTTCCAGATGCCGGACGGCCGGGTGCTCCTTGGCGTCCAGCTTGTTGCGCAGCAGCTCCAGGTGCACGACGATCGCGTTGATGGGGTTCTTGACCTCGTGACCCACGCCGGCCGTCAGCCTCCCGATGGCCGCCATGCGTCGGGAGAGCTCCAGGTCGCTTTCGATCTCCCGCACCGACTCCGCATCGTGCAGGGTGAGCAGGGCGCCCAGAGCGTCCTGCGGCTCCGCGGCCCGGTCGTCATGGATGAAGTCGAGGGAAATCTCCACCCGCCGGCCCGTTTCCGTGGTGATCTCCTCCTGCACCAGGGCCATGCGCGCGTCGAAGGATTCGCGCACCAGCCGGCCCAGCCGGGTATTTCGGCTGAAGACTTCATGCAGCTCGGCCCCCAGAATCTCCGCACGGCCGATCCCCAGAAACCGCTCGACCGAATTGCTGACCAGCACGGCGCGGGCGTCATGGGTAAACAGCAGGATGCCGTCCTGCAGATTGGCCATGATCTGGTCGAGGTTTTCCTTGAGCGCGGAGAAAACCTCCTCGACGTTCCGCATGCGCCGGCCGATGCGCTCGATCTTGTGCGAAACCATCGTGACCGCATCGGCCGAACGGGAGGGTTTGGCCTGCTCCTCCGACGGACCGGACTCGGCCTGGGCCAGCGCGTCCAGGCGGGAGCTGATCTCCTCGATCGGATTCAGGGCCAGATTGGCCAGGAAGGCGGAGAAGGCCAGGGAGCAGAGAATTGCGATCCCGGTGTAGGTGAGCGCGGCCAACAGCCAGGGCTCCACCACGTAGCGGAGAAACGTGGTGCGAATGCCCACCCGCACGGTGGCGAAGGGCTCGAAGTTCAGGTCCAGCGGAAGGGTGACGTTGAAGACGCGGGGAGGGCCGAAAACCACCGCCAGCAGCCGCACCAGGCCGCCATTCTGCAGCTTGCTGTACTCGTCGCGCTGCGGAAGGCGCCGGTCCACGCTCATGGGGTCGGTGCTGACCAGCCCGCGGCCCTGGCTGTCGGCGATGGTGACGTCAAAGACGGTCGGGGAATACAGGATGGCGGAGTTCAGCAGGCTGGTGAGCACCGGGTCCTTGCGCAGGGCCGCGGCGGCCGCCGCGCGCACTGCGGCGCGGTCGTTGGGATCCACCGGCGGTCCGCTGATGCCTGTCGCCAGGGCATGCCGGGTGGCGAAGAGAATCTGGTGCGCCACCAGATCGTTGGAGGCATACGACTGCGAGATGCGCTGCCGAAGCAGTTGGTCGAGAAAGAGCCACGATAGGGTGCAGACCACCAGGAAGACGAGTCCGGTGATCGCCAGCACGAGTTTGCTCTTAAGTCGCATGGGAGGGCCCGGGGGAATCACTACAGCTCATCCATGTTTCGAATGACGTTTCGAATTCTCCTTCGGTTTTGCTTCCGTAGCTGACTGCGGCGCCATTCGCATTGGCGAGCGCCCGGCGCCGGTCCGGCAGACTCCGTTTCGTTCACAGGTCTCTGCCGGCCCACCCGGTTTGTCGAGGGATCGGCGACCCTTGGAACAAACCCTGGAACAAACTCTGGAACAGACCCTCGAACGAGCCTTGGAACAAGCCTTGGAACGGCCGGACAAGACACCGCGGCCTCGGCGCCGGGGGACTGTAGCTTCTCCTGCAAGGCAGGCCGGTGCGAAAAGTCGATGGTGCATAGTACCTCGGGCGCCATGCCCGGGGCCAGCACTCTTTACGGTGACCCGGGCTTGGAGACGCCAAATCGCAGCCCCTGGTTGAGGATGACCTTGCCCTCGGAATGCGTATACAGGAGCAAGTTGGTTTCGGCCAGATGAATTCATCTCGTCACAGCCGCCGCCGCATTTCGTCGCCGCTGGACCTCACGCGGCAGCCCGAGTCTGCTTCTCCGTGCAACTCTCCGTGCAGCTTGGTTCGGCAGCATGGTTCGCGCCCGGCTGGACTGGGGCAGTTCGGAGTGGAGCGCGCATTCATGTTGTTGCACAGCGAGTCCGCGGCGGCCGAGAGCTTCGATTCGAAAGCTTCGATCCGAATCCCAGCGCAATTGCAGTTCCCACAGAATTCTCTTCCTCTCGTTCTTCGGAGGAGCAATCGCCATGAAGGAGCGCGAAGCGTTTGTTGAAAAATGCGCCGAGGCGCCGAGCGAGGCGCAACCGGATGTGTGCCTGTCAATCGAGCTACCGAAGGAATTGGATCTGTCCCGGCCACGAATCTGTTCTTCGACAAACTCCTACACGATGCCTCGATCCGGCAGGTTGTCGGCGCCCCCCGAGCTCCCATACTCTTTCAGTTTGTTGTGCAGCGTCTTCAGGCTGATGCCGAGAATCTCCGCGGCTCGCGTCTTGTTGTTCCGGGTCGATTCGAGGGTCTTCAGAATCAGTTTGCGCTCGGCCAGGTACACGGTGGCGCCCACTTCCAGGTGTACCCCGGTCGAGCTGTCCGCCTCCGCCGGACGCGCCGGCGCCTGTTGGCCGAATCGCGGAGGAAGGTGGCGGCTCTCGAGGAATCCCGATTCGCAGAGGATCACCGCGCGCTCGATTGTGTTCCGCAGCTCGCGGACATTGCCCGGCCAATCGTGCGCCACCAGACGGGCCAGCATCTCGCTGTCCACTCCCTTCACCTCTCGGCTGTGCTTGAGGTTCATTTCGCCAAGCTGGGCCTCCACGATGGCCGGGATGTCCTCCTTATGCTCCCGCAGCGGCGGCATGTGCAGGTTGAAAACGTTCAGCCGATAGTACAAATCTCCGCGAAGCTGCCCGGCGGCGACCGCCTCCTCGGGATTTTTGTTGGTCGCCGCCAGCACCCTGACGTCGATAGCCGTCTCCACCTTGCTCCCCAGTCGGCGCAGCCTTCTTTCCTCGAGCACGCGCAGGAGCTTGGCCTGGGTGGCCACCGGCATTTCTCCAATCTCATCCAGCAGCAGAGTGCCTTCCTCGGCCAGCTCGAAGCACCCGGCGCGGCGCTCCAGGGCGCCGGTGAAGGCCCCTTTCTCATGCCCGAAGATCTCGCTCTCGATCAGCGTCTCGGGAATCGCCGCGCAATTGACGGCTACGAAGGGTTTGGCCCCGCGCGGGCTCAGCTCGTGCAGGGTGCGGGCCACCAGCTCTTTGCCCGTGCCGCTCTCGCCGGTAATCAGCACCGAGACGTTGCTGGGGGCCACGCGCTCGATCATGGCGAAGAGTTCTTTCATTTTTTTGGAGCCGCCCACCAGGGAGCCCAGCACGCCGCTGTCGCGCAGCTTGCGGCGGTTCACCTCCAGTTCGCGCTGCATTTCCCGCTGGCGGCTGGCGTTGGCCAGAACGGTCTTCAGCCGCGTGGCGTCGATCGGCTTCTGAATAAAGTCGTAGGCGCCCATCTTCATGGCCTGCACCGCGCGGTCGATGCTCCCTTGCGCGGTCAGCACCACAACGGCCACGTTCGAACCCAGCTCGCCCAGCCGGGAAAGCAGCTCCAGGCCATCCATCCGCGGCATCTTCAGATCGGTCACCACGATGCCCGGCG
>JAJYZK010000344.1 GCA_021799945.1 Acidobacteriota bacterium | reverse complement strand
TAATCTGCCCGTTCGCCGCGTTGCTCGGACGGTTGGCGTTGTAGCTGTAGTACCCGTCCAGATATCCGCTGAAGCTGATTTCTCCCACGCTCCAGGGGGCGGATTCCGGCGCGGTGGCAGGCGTGGAGGACGCCGGCGGGGCCGGTGACGGCGGTCGGGAATCCGCCGGCGCTGGAGCCGGGGCCGAGGATGCAGTTGCGGTCGAGGGTGCAGGTGCGGTTGCAGTCGTTGCCCCGGGCGTCCGACCCGGGCTCTGCGATTGCGCCCCGGCGACGGCCAGCAGCAGCGTCGCGGCCGCCGCGCACCGGAAGCCATGGCTCCAAGTTCCGAAGTTCGAAGTGAAACTGAAAGAATTCAGAGTAAAAACCTCCTGTGCCGCCGCCGGAGAACTTATCCACTCCGCGCCTACCGCGCGGATTTTTTCTTTGCGTGCTTCTATAAAGTCATGGAGGAGATTAGGAACCCATGAAGATTTAAAAGTTTGGAGGAATAGGGCGCCTTTTTTTGGAGCACGCGCAGCATCGGAGCTCGGGCGAACCGAAAGAATTCGCCCGGCCTTGAGAATCCGGAATTCCTTCTTGTACACTTCACACGAACTCTGCCCCGCGTTTCCCGATCCGGGAGACCGAGATGTCTCACAGCAGGCGGACGGAGAGACCGGAAACGACCGGCGCCTCCGGGGGCCTACGGGGAAAGCGACGCGGTATCGGCGAGGGATGAGGGAGTAGGGCCCATGCGCAGTGTTGGAGGGCCCCTGACCGCGACGTCAGGGTCCTCGAGAAAGTCTATGGCCAAGCGGACCGGGCCCCATGCGGTCTGCGAACTGGTGCGCCGGACCGCGGAATTGGACCTGCACCGCAGGCCCGGTCCGCAATTGATCGGCCTCATCCAGTCCATCTTCGCTCTGGAGTCGGCCGCGCTCTTCGACGCCGACCTGAATGAGGTCTACGACGCGGGAGCGCCGCTCCGCAATCTCGAGAATCAGATCAAAAGCATCTATTTTTTCGAAACTGTTCGCGACGACCGCGACACCGGCCTGATTCTCCGCCCGCTGCTCATGGGAGAACTTCCGATTGGGTCGCTTGTAATGCGGGGAGAAATGGAAGGGCCGACGGCGGACGCGGTTGCCTCTCTCGCGGCGATCAGCTTCGATCGCTATCATTCGCTCGCGAATGAAACCCGCATCGAAAGAGCCCGAAGGGCAGAACAGTTACGAACGACAGTACTGGACAGCTTGGCCCACGCCTACAAAACGCCTCTGACGGCGATTCGCGCGGCCAGCTCGGGGCTGGCTGAGACCAGCGGTCTTACCGTAACCCAGATATCGCTGGTCTCCCTGATAGACGAGCAGACGGCGCTGCTGAATGACCTGACGACGCGGTTGCTGCAAACCGCGCGGCTCGAGTCTCATGCTCTGGAATTGCGCACGGAGCCAATCGCTCTTGCGCCGCTCATTGAGGAGGTGGTGGCAAGCGTCCGGCAGCATTCGCCGGAGCTGTCGGTCGAGTTCTCCGGGCCGCGGGAGGATCTTTGCATCCACGGCGACCGCGGCGTATTGCAGGCCATGCTCAGCCAGTTTGTCGATAACGCGGCCAAGTATGGAGTGGCGGGAGCGAAGGTGACCATCGGGGCCAGGGAGCGGGCGGGTTCGGTGGTGCTCTCGGTGCACAACTTCGGGCCGGTGATTCCGCAGTCCGACCACGAACGCATCTTCGAACGTTATTTTCGCTCCGCCATCACCGCCGGCCAGGCGCCGGGCACGGGCATCGGCCTGGCGGTGGCGAAACACGCGGCCCAGGCTCACGGCGGGGATGTGTGGGTGACCAGCGACCGGGAGCGCGGCACAACCTTTTTCGCTTCACTCCCCATGGAGCGGGAACGGAGGTCCGCCTCGTGAGCGCCGCGCCCATTCGCATCCTGCTGGTGGACGACGAGGCGGCCATCCGGCGCGCTCTGCGCACCTCGCTCAACGAGCTTGGCTTCCAGACGAAGGAGGCCTCCAGAGGCGAAGAAGCGCTGCATCTGGCGCGGGCGGAAAGCTTCGACGCCGTGCTCCTGGATCTGAACATGCCGGGCGCCGGAGGCATGGCCACTCTGGTTCGCCTGCGCTCCATGTTTCCCCGTCTGCCCATCCTCATGCTGACGGTGCGCGACGAGGAACACGACAAGGTGGAGGCGCTGGAGTGCGGCGCCGACGATTACATCACCAAGCCCTTCAGCATGCGCGAGTGCATTGCGCGCATTCGGGCGGCGATCCGGCGGGCGCAGGCCCCGGAGCGGTCCGGCGACGCTCCGGTCGAAATCGGAGAGATCCGAGTGCTGCCCGAGCGGAGAGTGGTCAGCAAATCCGGCCAAGCCATCCATCTCACGCGCAAGGAATACGACATTCTGTACTATTTGATGACCAATGCCGGCCGCGCCGTAACCTACGGCAAGCTGCTTACGACGGTCTGGGGTCCGAGTTATCGAAAGGAAGTGGACTATCTGCGCACCTTCGTGCGCCAGTTGCGCAAGAAGATCGAGGCCGATCCATCCAATCCGCAATACCTGCTGACCGATCCCTATGTTGGGTATCGCTTCGCCGAGAGCCCCGGGGGCGAGCCCGGAGCTTCCGGCGAAGCCTCCCTGCCGCACGAGGCGTGAAACTGCCCCGCGACCCGTGGCGAGACAGGGAAGCCGCCATGGAACTGTCTGGGCGGAAGCCTCCGGATGCCGGCCCTCCGACGCGCCGAGCTCGTGTGGCGAATCGGAAATTGGTTCCAGCAAAACCACAGATCCTTCGACTTCGTTTGGCCCAAAAGCAGGCCAAACTCCGCTCAGGATGACAGTTCATTTGTGATGCGAACTTCTGACTCAGGACACTAGAACAGATTCCATAACGATTGATTGTAGACTTCGTGGTGGTGCTGCACCTCCGCGGCCTTGACGAAGGAGCCCAGCGCGCGGGGCGCGCGATTGGCCGCCGCCTGCTTCAGGTCGGCGAATCTTCCCTTCACATCCTCACCTAGAATCGTGGTGATCCATTCCGAGCTTCTGAAGTCGTCGAGCGCAGCCTGAATCTCGCTTGGCAGATAGCGCTCCGCCTGGCGCAAGCCCTCCATGCTCAAGGTCGATCCTTCCAGGCCCGTTCGGAAGACAGAGTACAAGGTCAGGTACGGATTGGAGTCCGGGGCCACCGAGCGCAGCTCCACCCGCGCGGAATTGGAGTTGCCGATGGGGATGCGGATCATCGAGCCCCGGTCCGTGGCCGAGGCCTTGATCTGGTTGGGCGCCTCGAAGTGCGGGTCCAGGCGGCGATAGGCGTTTACGCTGGAGTTCAGAATCAGGCAGAGATCGAGCGCATGCGTCAGGATGCGATCCACGAACTCCCAACCGAGGACGGAGAGCTTTTCGACGCCGTTGGGATCCCACATCAGGTTCACGCCATCCCGGGAGACCGAGAGGTTCGTGTGCATCCCGCTGCCGTTCACGCCCACCACCGGCTTGGGCAGAAACGAGGCGGTATATCCCATGTTGTCGGCGACCTGCCGGGTCAGCAGCTTGTAGAGCTGGATGCGATCGGCGGCGGCCACCGCCTCCCCATAGCCGTAGTTGATCTCGAACTGGCTGGGCGCCACCTCGGGGTGGTCCTTCTCATTCTCAAAACCCATGGCGCGCTGCACCTCGGCCGCCCGATCGATGAACCGCCGCAGCGGATCGAGAGGCAGAGAGTGGTAATAGCCCCCGGTATTGACGAACTGGAAGCGGCCGGTTTCATGGTAGGTCCGTTCCGCGTCTTTTCCCTGGAACAGAAAGCCT
>JAJYZK010000343.1 GCA_021799945.1 Acidobacteriota bacterium | reverse complement strand
GAGTCCGCGATCCGGAGGGATTGCTCAGCGATATTCCGGCGGTGGGCACCATTCTGCTGGGAGTGCTGACCGGCATGTGGCTCAAGAGGCCCGGGGAGCGAACCCGCAAAGCCTCCGGCCTACTGGCCGCCTCGATCTGCCTCCTGGTTCTGGGCAAGGTCTGGAATATCTGGTTCCCGATCAACAAGAAGCTGTGGACCAGCTCCTTCGTGCTGTTTACCGCGGGATGCACGCTGGCGCTTCTTTTCCTGTGCTTTCTGTTCATCGAGATCAAGAAGTGGAACGGCGCCTGGACTTACCCATGGCGGGTCTTCGGCTCCAACGCGATCACCGCATACATGATCTCGGAACTGCTCTCCGGGGCTCTGGGCAACATCCCCATGCATCACGCGGGGAGAACCATCGGGCTGCAACAGTATCTTTACTGGAACTTCTTCCAATATGTCGTGAATCCTCCTTTTGGGTCTCTGGTCTATTCGCTGCTCTTCGTCCTGGTTTGTTTTGTTCCGCTCGCCGTCCTCTACAGCAGGAAGATCTACATCAAGGTGTAAAGGCGGGAGTTCCCGGATAGTTCAGGGATGGGGGTTGAAGCTTCCGGGCCGAAGCGCCGGGCCGCGGAATCGAGGCGTATTTCGCCGCCGATGCGCCGAGACCGCCCCGGCGCATCGGCGAATGCCTCAGGTGAACTGTTTCATATCGATGTTCATCTCATACGTCTCGCCGTGGGCCAGCAATTCCTCCCAGGCAACCTCGCGTCCCTGGCGCGCGGCCATGCGCCCCAGCATTCCTGAAAGCGCGGATTCCACTCCCACCGCCACCTGGTTGTGATATTTGCCGGAAACGATGCTTTCGATGAATCCCTTGTCCTTCTCGCTATCCGCCTGGGCCAGATTGTCCGAGAAGGCGCCGTTGACGGCAAACGCCGCCGGCTGACTCGGCGGCGCCCCGGCGGGCGGCATGGTCCAGGCATTCTGTCCGACGATGCGCATCGGCCCGCGGTACGGCAGTTGCGCGATGCCCAGCGAGCCGAATACATTCTCCTGCACGTCGAACCATCCCGTTTGCCCGAATTGGGTCGCGAAAAGATCGAAATGCACGTCGTTCGGATAGGTGTAGGCGACCTGGTAGTTGTCCCAGGTGTCGCCAAAGTGCTGGAGAACCTTTCTGCCGCCGGTTCCCACCGCCTTAACCGGGTGCGTTCCCAGAATCCAGTTGCAAATATCGATGACGTGGATGTCCTGCTCGACGATCATGTCTCCCGAGAGGCTCAGAGTCCACTCCCAGTTGCGCAGAACCAGCTCGTCGTGGCTCATCGGGGGACGATCCGGGTAGGTGAGGGCGGGCGAGTTGTAGTGCGCGTTGACGCAGGCGATTTGGCCCAGGGCGCCGGACTGGATTCTTCGCACCATTTCGACAAAGGGAGGCGCGCTGCGGATCTGGAAGCCAACATCGACGCTCACCCGGCCCTCCGCCCGTTTTCCGATTTCCAGCGCGCGGTTGGCCTGGGCGACATCGATTCCCATGGGCTTTTCGCAGTACGCATGCTTGCCGCCGCGCACCGCCGCATCCAGATGCTCGATATGAAACCAGCAGGGAGTCTCGATCAGAATGGCGTCCACGCCGGAGGACGCGGCCACCTCTTCATAGGCGCGATAGCCGCGAAAGATCATCGAGGGGTCTACGCCGGAGTATCCCAGCGAGGCGGCGATCGCATCGAAGTGGCTGCGGGCCACGTCGAGCTTGTCCTGGAAGAGATCGGCGAGGGCCACAATGCGGCCACCGGTATTTCTGGCGAAGGAACTGGCGACCGCCGTGCCTCGCGACCCGCAGCCCAACAGGGCGAGCCGGACCGCGGAGTTGGCCTGAGAACCGAAGGCTGTTTTGGCTTTGAGCAGCGTCAGGCCGGAGACTGCGGCCGCGCCGCTGAGGAACGAACGCCTCTGCATAATTGACGAAATCCCCCTTGATGAAGACTCTACCGGAGATGCCGGCTGCGTGACAGAGCGCGTTTTTTACGGGCAGCCGGAATATTGTCGCCCGGTTCGTGGATGATGCGTCGAGTCGCCGAGTATCGAGGCCGCGCGGCTGCGCGGCTCAATGCGCCAGAACCTGCACGCCCCAGGGTCCCTTTCCGGCGGGGATGGTCTGGGTGACTGTGTTGGTGGTCAGGTCTATCACCGACACGTCGTTCGAGGGGCCGTTTGCCGAGTAGAGAGTCTTGGCGTCCACGGAGAGAGCGATTCCCCAGGGCCGCCGTCCGGCTTCGACCGAAGCGATCGGTTTCTCCGTCTTGGTGTCGATGACGAATATCTTGCGTCCGCGTCCCGTGCTTGCGTAAAGACGGGAGCCGTCAGGAGAGAGCAGGACGGCCATCGGCTTGATGACGCCGGGCTGGCCGAGATGGATGACGCCGGTCATTTTATCCCGCCGGGTATCCACCACCACCACAGTTCCGTCATTCTCCGCATTGACATACGCTCGCGAGCGGCTGGGCAGAAATGCGATCGAGCGGGGCCGATGGCCGACCTTGACGGTCTTGACGATCTTACCGGCCACGGGGTCGAGAATGGAGATCGTGCCGGTCTGCTCCGACGTGACCCAGACGAATTTCCCATCGGGAGTCACCTTCACCCCTTCGGGCTGCGCCCCAACCGGAAGCGATTTCGTCACCGTTCCCGATGCAATATCCACGACGCTGACCTTCGCATCGTCCTCGTTGGAAGCGTAGATCCACTTGCCATCGGGGCTGACGTCGAAGTTCTCGGGGTCCGAACCGGCATGGATCACGCGCACCAGCTTGTTCTGCCGCACGTCGTAGACGCCGATGCCGTCGGCGGTCTTATCCGCCGGCGGAAGCGTGCTTTCGTCCACGCCCGGGCCGGCGATCGGCGAGCCGCTCAAGGCAACGTAAATGGTGTTGCCGTCCGGGCTGGCGTGGATGCCTCGCGGACGCTTGCCCAGCGGAATAGAGCCGAGAACCTTATTGGTCTGGAGGTCGACAATCGTCATCTCTCCGCCCACCTCATCGGAGACATACAGCCTCGGCCCCGTGGGAGGGGGTATCGACGGCTTTTCGGCCTGCTTGACTGGAGGCGGCGCCGTCTTGGTGCAGCCGGCGAAAAGGATGGCGAGAGAGCACAGGGCGAGAACGGAAAGGCGCTTCATCACGGCTATTTTCCTCTGAATGTGAAATCGAGCGCCGCCGTTCCCGCTGGAGGGATGACGACGCGCTGCTCCTGGGTTCCGAGAGCTTCCTGCCAGGCGGCGATCGTGTATTCTCCCGGCGGCAGGTTGGAGATCTCGAAGCTGCCGTCCTTCGCGGACACGGCGAAGTACGGGTTGTCGACTACTCCGATATAGGCGTGCATCCAGCTATGAATGTTGCACTTCACGGGAATCATAATCTCGGGATGCGGAAATCTTCTCAGGATCGGCGGATCTCCCGCGCCCTGGCTATGGTTCCACTCCCGGTTGATCCGGGCCTGGGGGTGAATGTTATGGGTCACGGGGTCGGAGTTGATGACCTCCAGCGGCTGGCCGGTCTGAATGCCAATGACCCGCGGCCTGAACCAGCAGCCTTGCTGGTCGATGACGACCGGCGCCGAGGGCGGAGCGAAGGTTTTGCCCTCAAGCCCGCTTTCGACGTAAAGAAACACGTTGGCCAGACCGCCGTTTCGGCCCACGTCCACCGGATCGTTGTATGCCCGGCCGCGGTGTGCGCTTACGCAGGCCGGCTCGTCGCTCATATCCACCAGCTTGGCCGGCGGCCTCTTTCCGGTAAAACGGACTCTGCCCCGCAAAACGCCGGCCG
>JAJYZK010000342.1 GCA_021799945.1 Acidobacteriota bacterium | reverse complement strand
CCGCTGGCCGGCGCGGCGCGCGGCCGCCCTCTGGGCTCTTTTGGCCATTGCGCTGGCGATCGCCGCGCCGATCTATGCGCTGCGCAGCTTCGCTGCTCCGGCGCTGGGAGCGGCGAATCCGCGCGGCGCGCCGGGCGATCCCTGGCGGCCATTCAGCCCGCAGGAGGTGGACCGGCTCCTGGCCCAGGGCCGACCCGTCTTTGTCGACTTCACGGCGAACTGGTGCCTGAGCTGCCAGGTGAATGAGCGCGTGGTGCTGGACCGCGGCGACATCCAGAAACGGCTGCGCGGCTCGGGAATCGCGCTGCTGCGCGCCGACTGGACCCGCCACGATGAGGGCATTACGCAGGCCTTGAACCGACTGGGCCGCAGCGGCGTTCCGACCTATGTGATCTACACTCCCACGCAGCCGCCGCAAATCCTGCCCGAGGTGCTGACCCCAGGGATCGTCTTTTCCGCGCTCGATCGGCTCCCATCCCAGGCGACCGGGCAGGCGCAGAACCGGGAGAGCCTGGCGCAGCAATAATCGTCAGATGGTTTGCGATGCCGCCGCCGGGAATTCAATGCGGAAGACGGAGCTGTGCGCGGGGACGCTCTCGACGGTCAGTTCGGCATGATGCGCCTCCGCGATCCAGCGGGCGATGGCCAGGCCCAAACCATTCCCGGCCTGTGTCTCCCGCTCGCGCAGCTCGCCCTGGTAGTAACGTTCGAAGATGCGCCGCCTCACTTCTTCCGTCATTCCGACGCCGGTATCCCGCACCGTCACGACGACCCCGCGCTCGGTGCGGGAGACCTCGGCCGCGATCTCGCCTTCTTCGGGAGTGTACTTGATCGCGTTGTCGAGCAGAATTCCGAGAAGCCGCTGGAGCAGACGCTCATCGCCTTCGACGTAAACCGCTTCCTCCGGAATGCGCCAATCCAGAATGATTCCTCCGGACTCGGCTAATTCCTCCACCCGCCTGCATCCATTCACGACCAGCTCGCATACATCGATGCGTTGAAAGGCCACCTCCTGGCTGAAGTTTTCGCTGCGGGTGATCGAGAGCAGGGAATCGAGCAAGTTGGACGCCGTGCGGCACTCCCCTACGATCTTGTTCAGATCGTCCCGGTATTCTCCCGCCGTTCGGGGCCGCTGCAGGGAGAGCTGGGCGATGGCCAGAATCACGGTGATCGAAGTTCTCAAATCGTGCGAGACATCCGCGGAGAACCTGCTGAGGCGCGACACGGCATCCTCGAGCCTGCCCAGCAACTGATTCCAGGAAATCGCAAGATGCTGGATCTCATCCCTGGCGGCGGGCACCGGCAGGCGGGCGGAAAGATTGCCGATGCCGATATTGACCGCGGCCTTGGTCATGCGGCCCACGGACCGCAGCGCATGCCGGCTCAACAGATATCCGCTGACGGCGGCCAGGCTCAGCAGGCCCGGGGTAAGCAGAAGCAGGGCATTGCGATACATCCGGAGGATGGAAAACTCCTGATCCAGGGCCCCGCCGATGAAAAGAATCGCGGGCCGGCCCAGCAGCTCGACCTGGTGACACATGGCCAACCCCGGCTGGTGCTCCAGTTTCTGGTAGAAGAAGGTTCTTTGCGAGCAGTCGCTCCTCCCGGCGGAGATGAGATTTGCGCCATCGACCGTGCGGGGAAAGAGGAGACTTCCCTCGGCATTGCGGATTTCAAAGAGATTTCCTTCGTGAGTGACGACGGCGTAGTTCTCCAACTGCTCGGGCAGCGGCAGGGGATTCTTCTTGGCCTGATTATTTTCAAGGAACTGGATCAATCTCTGTTCCCGGCCCTGCAGGTGGGTCTTCTTCGCCTGAATAAGCGCGAAGCGCAGAGCCCCGAAGGAAAGCACTCCGAAGAGCAGCAGAGCAGCCGAGGTGACCAGCAGATAGCAGAGGGTAAGCTGCGTCCGGACAGAATATTCTTTCAACGATTTTTCCCCAGCCCGCGGATGCAGGCCGCGCCTTGATCACCCTGTTGCCCGGATTGCCGTCCGGAACGCGCCGGGAGCCTGACCGGAGACCACAAGGAACAGGCTTCCACCGCCTGTGCCGAAATCGGGTTGCGCCCTGGCCTGCATCGCGGAATCCAGCTCATCGGCGCAGTCCGGACGAGCGCTTCCCGCGCCGCTGAAGTTCACCGCTTTCCTGCCGGCGGTTCGTCCGGGGTGAACATGTAGCCCGAGCCGTGAACCGTGCGGATCAGCACCGGCTCGTCGTTGTGTTCCCCCTCCAGTTTGGCTCGCAATCCATGGATATAGACGTCCAGGATGTTCTTCTTCACTCCTGCTGGGGATCCCCATCCCGCTTCGATCAGGGACTCGCGTGGAGTAATCAGGCCGCTGCGCCGGATCAATACCTCCAGCAGCAGGAACTGCTTGCGCGTCAGAGGGATGGACTTCCCGTTGCGGAGGACGACCCTCCGGCTGCGATCCAAAGTGACGCTGCCGGCGCGCACGATCTGCGGCTCGTGCAAGGGCTGGGTTCGTCTGGCGATCGCCGAGACCCGGGCCAGCAGAATCTCAAGCAGGAACGGCTTGACGATATAGTCGTCGGCCCCCAGGTCGAAGGCCTGCAGGATCTTCGGCGGAGCGTCCATCGCCGTCAACATGAGAACGGGGATTTTGCAGCGGCCGGCGCGAACGCGCTCCAGCACGGCGAAGCCATCCATGCCCGGCAGGTAGACATCGAGCAGAGCAGCGTCGTAGGCTCCGGTCAGCATCAACTCGGCGCCCTCGCTTCCGTTGTGGGAGACCTCGACCAGGTGGCCGTTTTCCGTCAGGCCGCGGTCGACCAGTCCCGCGATTCTTTTGTCATCTTCGACGATGAGAACCTTCATCTCGGCCTGCCCCAAGGCTAAGTCTCCGGGCTCCGCCGTGGGATGAATATTCCGGTAATTGTTCCTCGCCTGGCGGATGGAGGGGCTATTCGCCAAGCATGAGGCGCTGGATGGAATGGGCCCGGCCCGTTGCTTCGTCGCACTCGATCAGGGCGGCGCACATCCGGGGATCTCCTTTCGCGGCCTCAAACTTTCCCGGCATCCCGGTCAGAAATCGGGCCAGAATCTGCTCTTTTTCCACGCCGATGACGCTGTCGAAGGGGCCGCTCATGCCGACATCCGTTTGATATGCGGTACCCCCCGGTAGCACTCTCTCGTCGGCAGTAGGTACGTGCGTGTGAGTTCCGATTACCCCAGTAACCCTGCCGTCTAGGTACCATCCCATCGCAATCTTCTCTGAAGTGGCCTCTGCATGAAAGTCCACAAGGATTACCTTGGCTCGAATTCTGGACAGCAGAACGTCGGCCGCGCGAAAGGGGTCATCCAGTGCGGGCATGAAGGTTCGGCCCTGCAGATTGAGGACGGCGAAGCTCTGGCCGGAGGGCAGAACGCCCTCGTAATGCCCGTGGCCGTAGCCGCCCGGAGGGTAATTCGCGGGCCGCAGAAGGCGCCGGGGCCGCTCCTGGCTATCCGGCGGAACTGACTGAATATATTCGAGAATCTCGCGCTTGTCCCAGACGTGGTTTCCGGTAGTCAAAACCTGCGCTCCGAGGTCGAACAGTTCTTCGGCGATGGCCGGCGTCACCCCGAATCCTCCGGCTGCGTTTTCGGCATTCACCACCGTCAGATCCACTCTTCTTTCGCCGATCAGGGGTCCCAGATCCTCGCGCACGATCCGGCGACCAGCGGGGCCAAAAACATCGCCTACGAATAAGATTCTCAATTTTGCAGTCCGGAATGTTTGAAGTGAGCCGAAAACGATCCTAGCATGGGGGGAAAAAGCACCGGTTACCGGTATTAAAGTGTGCAACAATTGA
>JAJYZK010000341.1 GCA_021799945.1 Acidobacteriota bacterium | reverse complement strand
CGGGGCGGCCAACGCCCTTCTCCGCATCGAGCGGCTCATGCGCCTGGCGGACCGGGCAGTGGCGGCGCTGATCCGGCGGCAGCCCGCGCTCGCTTTTATGGACGAGGTGCGCCTCCGATTTCGCGAGGAGATCGCCGCGATCGAAGGCCCCGACTCGGCGTCCGGCTTGTGATTGTCCTCAAGCTCGTGGCGACCAACCTGCGCCGCCACCGCGTCCGCACGTTGATTAGCGTCGCCGGCGTCGCCTTCAGCGTGGCCGCCATGCTGACCGTGGTCACCATCCTGCAGGGGGCGGTGGCCATGTTTTCCGGCATCTTGTCCAACGACAGCGAAATGATCGTTTTCGAGCGGAATGTGTCGGATCTGTTTTTCAGCAATGTCCCCGATGAGGCGGTCGCGCAGATCAATGCCTGGCCGATGGTGAGCCGCGCGAACCCGGTGCTGTTCGGAATCGTCTCGAGCGCGGGCCATCCCATCGTGACCTGCTTCGGCGTCACGCCCGGCGATGCGCGCGTCCGCAACGCAACCTGGCTTTCCGGCGATCGCAGGGCTCTGGCCGGCGATGCACCGGATATCGTGCTGGGGGAGCGAGCGGCCGCTTTCCTGAACGCGAAAACCGGCAGTCTGATTCCCATCGGGCACGACACGTTCGCGGTTCGAGGCATCGTGAGGACCGCAAATGGCTTTGAAGACGGGGGCGTCTTCATGCCCCTGAGCGAGGCCCAGAAATTCTTTCATCGCCGGGGACTGTCTTCGGTGGCTACTGTAAAGCTCAAAGACAAGGACGACGCCGCAGCCTTCAAGCGGGAGGTCAGCCGTCGGTTTCCGGACCTGATCGCGCTCGAAGACAAGGAGTTCGACCGGTCCTATTCGCAGTTCCGGATCCTTTCGGCGACCTCCTGGGCGGTGGGAGGATGTGGCGTGCTGCTGGGCGGCCTCGGCGTGGCCAACACCATGATTATGTCGGTCTTCACCAGAATCCGGGAGATCGCGATTCTTCGCGTGAACGGATTCTCCAGCGGGCAGATCGCGGCGATCGTCTTCGGCGAATCCGCCCTGGTGTCGGCCGCGGGAGCGGCTGCCGGCCTGCTGCTCGGCCTGGCCGCCATCTATGCGTTGAAGCTCATGCCGGCGATGCACGGCTACGTCGATCCGCATGTGAGGGCCGTTGTCGCGCTCGCGGTTGCGGCCCTCGCCTGCTGCACGGGCGCGGCCGGAGCGCTGTACCCGGCCTTCTACGCCATTCGCCTGCGGGCCGTGGAGGCATTGCGCTTCGAATGAGCCGGGACCTGCAGCCGTCAACTTCGCCGGAGGCCCCCGTGCTGCGGGCCGTGGACCTTTGGAAGAGCTACGACGACGGCGCGATCGGCGTGCTGAACGGAGTGGACTTTGCGGCCGATGCGGGGTCAACCGTGGCCCTCTGCGGTCCGTCGGGCTGCGGCAAGAGCACGCTGCTGCATCTGCTGGGCGGCCTTGACCGTCCCGATCGCGGGGAAATCTCGGTGAACGGCGCCTCGCTTTCTCTCCCGGGCAGACTCCTGCGGCTGCTGCGGCATGAGGTCGGATTTGTCTTCCAGCTCCACAACCTCATCCCCGATCTCACGCTCGAGGAGAACTGCATGATTCCCGCCGTGGCCGCGGGAACTCCCCGGCGCGAGGCGCAGGCGCGTCTGATGCATCTTGCCGGGCGCACGGGACTGGTTCCTCGGCTGGGGCAAAGCATCCAGAAGCTTTCGGGAGGCGAACGTCAGCGCACCGCCCTGTGCCGGGCCCTGATGAACCGTCCGCGAATCTTGCTGGCGGACGAGCCGACCGGCTCGCTCGACGAACGAACCAGCCGTCAGGTCTTCGATCTGCTGCTGGAGCTGGTCGAAACGGAAGGAATCACGCTGGTGATGGCCACCCACGACCGTGGGCTCGCCGAACAGTGCCGCCGCCTCGTGGAAATGCGCGACGGAAGGGTGTATGAATCCGCAAAGGCTTGAGGAGCGGCCCGCGGCGCCCCTGGCCGGCGACGACGAGTCCGTTTCGCCGCTGGCCGCGGCCGCCTGGCACAGCCTCGCCTGGTTGCTGACCGCAAACGCCGTCGGGGTGCTGCTCGCCGCGCTCCTGCTGTTTCCCGGCTTGAACCGCGAATTGGGCGAATGGACGTACGGCCGCTGGATGCCGGTGCACATCGACCTGCAACTCTATGGCTGGTGCAGCCTGCCGCTGGTTGCGTTTCTCATGAAGGCATACCGGGCCGATGAGGCTCCGGCGGCGCGCTGGAGCCGGGCCGCCCTGTGGCTGTGGTCCGCGGCGCTGACCGTCGGGGCGCTTTCCTGGCTGAGCGGTCACTCCAGCGGCAAGCTCTTTCTCGACTGGACGGGTTATGCCCGGATCGTCTTTCCGCTGGCCGTCGCCTTCCTGTGGCTGCTGTTGGCCTGGTCTTTCTTTTGGCGATGGAACGACGCCGGGCCCTCGCCGGTCCTCGGCCGCGCCGTAAAAACCGCGGGATTGGCGCTCCTGGGCCTCGTGCCCCCGATCCTCTATTGGTCGTCCGGGACCGGGGTTTATCCGCCCATCAACCCGGACACGGGCGGACCCACCGGGGCCAGCCAACTGGAATCGACGCTGGTCGTTGTCGCCATCCTCCTGATGTTGCCCTTCGGCCTCGACCGCCGGAAGTCCGGAAGCGGTCGCTGGCGGCGCATCGCCTACGCCGTATTTGCGCTGGAGGCGCTGAATTGCCTGTTGCTCGGACGAGGCAGCGTCAGCCATCGGCAGCCGGCGCAGTATCTCAGCTTGAGCGGGGTGCTGCTCTGGGCGCCTTTGATGCCGGCCTACTACCGCTCCTTCGCCTGGCCGGAAAACGCAAAACTGTGGGGCCGCGCCTGGCTCTGCTGGTGGGCCTTGCTGACGCCGAGCGGATGGCTTCTCTTTCTTCCCGGCGCGCTCGATCACTTCAAATACACGGACGGGCTGGTGGGCCATGCGCTCATGGCCATGGCCGGCTTTGTCACCAGCCTCCTGATCTTCATTCTGGTGACGCTGCTGGGGCCGGAGAACGAGATCTTCGCCGCCAGATGGGCCTTCGCGCTGTGGCAGGGATCGACGCTCGGCTACATCGCCATCATGGTGATCGCCGGTTGGATCGAGGGCGACAACCCCGGGTTTTCGATGATTCCGGGAACCGGGCGGAATGCCCTTTACGGAATGCGGCTGGTTCTGGGCATCCTGATGACGGTAGCGACTCTGGGCTGGTTTCTGCGCGCCTCGCGCCTCGCCGGGCTTCGCCGCAGCGCCCTCCCCGGCCGCCCGCAGCGGGCGGCGGGCGGCGCGCGTACCCGAGCCAAAGCGATATGAACCCACGGCAGGCAAGGATTCGAATCAGGGCCTTTCAGGTTTTCGCCGGACTGAGCGACGCGGTTACCGGCTGTCTGCTGGTCTTCGCGCCGCGCTGGACGCTCGCCCTGATGGGTCTTCGCCGCGCGCCCCAGCCCATCGAATTTGCGTCCTTTGTCGGCGTCTTCGTGCTCGGCGTGGGGCTGGCATACCTCCTTGCGGCGCGCCGGCCTCTGAATGCCGCCAACCAGCCCCGGTGGGAGGAGATCTGGGCCGCGACGGCGCTGCTCCGCTCGCTGGTTGCGGCGTTTCTGCTGGGCGAGATCCTGGCGGGGAGGATGGAGGCAGCTTGGCTGGCGGTGGCTCTATTCGATGGAGCGCTGGCTTGCGTCCAGTGGGCCGGCTTGAGCCGGGGATGGTTGCGCCTTGAAAACTGAAGGCCCATGGGGTAGCTGGCGGGGAGCGGCTCTGGTCTCCATCGTCTACGTCTACTTTC
>JAJYZK010000340.1 GCA_021799945.1 Acidobacteriota bacterium | reverse complement strand
GCGGCATGGAAGGCGAGCTATGGGTGGACCAGGGTCAGAAGCGCCTGGTTCGCCTCGACGCGCACCTCACTTCGGACGTCAACTTCGGCTGGGGCGTGATTGGCAGGCTCTACAAGGGAGGCAGCATTCTGGTGGAAGACGCCGACGTGGGAATGGGACACTGGGAGACCCTGCACATGCAACTCAATCTGAAGGGGAAGATTCTCCTGATGAAGAGCGTGGATTTTTCCACCACCGAGGACGCCAGCGAGTTCCATTCCGTCCCGCCGGAGATCGGTTACCGCCAGGCGGTGCAGCTTCTGAAGCACTCCGCAGGACCTCAGATGGCGCAACGGTAAGGCGATCCGTGCTGCGATCCTCACGTAAATCCGCACCTGGATTCGTACTTCTCGGCGCAGCCCCGTAGAGCAGGAATCCGCCGCCATCCCTTGATATTCCCGGCCGTCCTTTGGCCGGACCATCCCCGCGATTTTCTGGTCGATTTGCCCACGCCATTCGCTCCCCAACCTCGGCGACCCGGCCTTCCGGCCGGCGCGGCTGCCCGTCGCCGGGAGAAGTTCCGGGGCGCCGCGCGCCTGCTCGCGCAGGTGACGGATTCAGTAGACACAACCTATGGAGCTTCCCGGATTTACGCAGCTCCCCTCAGACGAGACTGCGATCCGGCGGCCACGGGAACGTTCCGTCACAATATTCGGGATCTACTAAGGTCCGCTCCGGCTCGCCGCCGGCATAAACCCAAATCATAGCCATGGGAGCATTCGATTCATTCAGAAAACGATGCGGCCGGCCCTCCGGAACGAATGCAGTATCGTATCCCGTCACTTTGTAACGTTTGCCCTGTACCAGGCAGAGTGCGTGTCCTTCGACAATCGTGATTGACTCATCGAATTGGTGGAAATGGCAAGGCAGTGAAGCCGCCGGTTGAAACCTTCCGTACCCGCCGCAGATTCCCACCGCACCGAGTCTACCGGCAAACAGGTCGCGGAATTCGGCGCCCGGGGACAGCTCGTAGACTTCGGCGCGAGCAAAGCGAACCAGCGACTCAGGATCTTCGCGCTTGGGATTGGCGAAACCGCGATTCTCGGCGGCAAACGCCTGATCCACGAATTCTTGGCACGGAGCCGCAGATGCAAACGCCGACATCGCCACCATCGGAGACTCCTGCGAGATATTCCTAACCGCGTGAGCTACGCCTGCGGGAATACACATACAATCGAACTCTTCAAGCCGGTAGGTACGACCTTCCACCGCGACCTGCGCCCCACCCCGCAAGAGCGTGATGGCTTCGCAGAACGCATGACGGTGGTATGGAAGAAAAGCGCCGGGTTGAAATCTCGTCGTTCCGGTGCTGAATCCCTTTGCGGCGCAAGCGCTGCCGACGATCTCACGAAACAAAATGCCCGATCCTAGGGATGCCCCCTCGCCACTGGCCGGGCGAATGGATTCCACGCGAGGATCGTTTTTGGAACGCTCAATTGTCATCGATAAGTTCCTTTCTTCGTGCGCACCGTCGATACGCAAACTACGCAGAGAGGAAGCCTCCATCGACGGCCAAGACATGGCCGGTCACCATGCTGGAGGCCTTGGTCGCCAAGAAAATAGCGGCGCCCACGATCTCCTCCGGCTGCCCCCTTCTGCCCATCGGAGTGCGCTCCGTGAAATAGCGCTGCGATTCCGGATCGGCGCGAGAAGCCGCCATCATGGGTGTCTCGAATAGCGATGGAGCAATCGCATTCACTTGCACATTAAAGGGCGCGAGCTCAACGGCGAAACCTCGCGTTAACTGCACCACCCCGCCCTTGCTCGCCAGGTATGCAATGCTGCCCGGATAGGCAATGAAGCCGCCAATGGAAGAGATGTTGATGATCTTTCCGCTACGGCGCTCCGCCATATGCCGCCCAACCGCCTGGCAGCATAAGAATGTCCCTTTCAGATTGACGTTGAGAATGGCGTCAAAGTCCTGCTCAGGGTAATCGAGCGCGGCGCCCCGAATGGCGCGGCCGGCGCAATTCACGAGAACATCGATCGCTCCCCATGCTTCGAGCACTTCGCGAACGACCCGCAGAACATCCTCTCTGCTGCTGACATCGAGCTGGTCCGCGCGCGCGCTACCGCCGCTATCGCGAATCAGACCCGCCGTCTCGAGAGCCAGATCGAGCGCGATATCGGCGGCGGCGACCCGAACTCCGGCTTCTGCGAAGCCACGGCAGATCGCACGGCCGAGTCCGCCGCCTCCTCCCGTGACTATGGCTGTCTTTCCAGCCAGGTCAAACAATTCCGATTGCGTGGCTTCCTTCATCCCTGGAGAATCTCCAACACCTCCCGGTCGGGTCCGTGAAAATAGCAAAACCTAACTCCTCCGAGAGAGGGATGCTGCGGGGAGACCGTAACCGGCGTCGAAAGAAACTGAACGCCCTTTGCCTTCAGCGCCTCCACGGTGCGCCCGATGTCATCGACCTGAAAGCACAGGTGCTGCCATCCGCCGTCGTTGGCCTTGGCGTTGTGAGGGACGGGCGATCCGAGCGGCCGAAGGTACTGGAAGGTTTCGATCAGGCCATTGCTGTCAGGCAGCTTGAAAAAAGTGGCCAGCACCTTGGTCCCAGGGAGGCCAACGCCCCTGGAGAATTCCGGATCGTCGATTTCCGTCTCGAGGGCAATTTCCAGGCCCAGCACGCCATGGTAAAACGCCTTCGTCTTCACCATATCTGACACGATTAAATTGAAATGATGCAAGGCGCGAAACATGAACCTTTACCTCCTCCATTTCCAGTCTGCAATCACACGCCTACGATTTCCACACGTGAATCCGCTGCGGAGACGCATTCCACTGCATCTTCCATCAGCAGGCTGGAGAACCTGGCGCGTTTGTACCGATACGCCAAGTCCTCATTCCGTTTCCACCACCATACGGTCTACTTCGTCTGGTTCGCGAGCGGCTGTCCCGTTACTCCCAGATGTACGCGGCTGATATGCCAACGGCCCAGGTTCGCTACGTATAATTCATCGCCTCTCGCTCCCCCGAAGGCGATATTGGTAGGCCGCGCCAAAATCGTGCCGGCGCGATCGTACGCCAGGCGCCTGACCTCGCGTTCCGGCGAGACCCGGAAGATCGCGTCCGAGGCATAGCAGCTCACATACAGATTCCCTACCACATCGAATGCAAGACCGTCGGGAACCCGCTCTAAGCCGGTCGCATACACCTCGCGGTCGCCAGCGGCTCCGTCCCCCCGGATCTCGACCTGGAGCACATCATCCGTGTGACTCTGCGCGACAAACAGAAAACGCTCATCCGCGCTGAGCGCCAACCCATTGGGGAAGGGTTGAGGGCCCTCTAAAAAGACCTCGCCGCGGCCTCGACTGTCGAATCGCACGATACGGCCGCTGCTCTTCGCCCAGTCTCCGGAGTCCGACACATAGAGATTGCCAGACGAATCAAACACCCCATAATTGGGCAGCTTTAGCTTCTGGCTTCCTACAGAGTCAGCAAACAGACTCGATTTGCCATTCTTTTGGACTTTTATTACGCTTCCCAGCTTTGCATTGCAGATATAAAGGTCATCTGTCGCGGAAAAGGTAAGGCCGAGGCAGAAGCCTCCGAGGCACGTGACCTCCTCGACACGGCCTTTCTCGGGGATGCGATAGACTTGACCTAACTCTCCCCCGGCCCACAATACGCCTTCGCTGTCGAAGGCAAGATCCTCAGGGTGATCCAGCCCATCCACATAGGTCTCAAATTGATCGGCGGCTATCTCCACCTTTACCCTCCATTCTCGATACTATGCGGCATAGACGAACCGCGGCCTAGACCACCGGCAATTGCGCCATCAA
>JAJYZK010000339.1 GCA_021799945.1 Acidobacteriota bacterium | reverse complement strand
CCTATGACGAGATGAATGAGCGCGACGTCTATGCGGTCGAGTACCACCATACAGCCGGGTATGCCATGCCACCAGGGTTTTTCGGCGGAAGCGATTGGCCGACGGTGTGCGCTCTAGTCAGAAATCTTGGCGATGGCGACATGGCCGCTGGGCGTAAGGCGCTGATCGAGCGCCTTCAGCAGCCCGAAGATCGTCTCCTTCCCCACCTTGCAGCAGCGGCCGATCCGATCCTCCTGCGGGCTCATGTTCAGCAGCGCATAGTGGATCAGATCTTCCTTGCCGATCAGCACTCCGGAGGCCTGCGGTCCCCGGATGTCCTTGCCCCCGCTGAAGGTCACCATATCGAAGCCGAGCGCCGGATACTCCCACAGCCGCTCCTTCGGCGGCACATCCGCGGCCGCATCGTTAAAGGTATAGAGGCTGTGCGCCTTGGCGATGGCCACGGTCTCCGGCCCGCTCACCTGGCCCCGGTCCGAAAGAATGTTGGTGAAATGGATCGCCAGCGTCTTCGGATTGATGGCGGCGATCATCTCCTCGCGCGTCACCACCTCCACCAGGGTCGCGCCGGTCTGGCGGATCTGATGATCGAAGGGATACCGGTGGCTCCTCTGAATGATCACCTCCGTCCGCGGGAAGCCGCTGACATCCGGGATGGAGCGCAGGCGCGGCGTGAGGTCCTCGGTCATCATGCCGGCATAGCCTACGGTGAGCGCCGCAGCCGCCCCGCCGGTCACCAGGCCCGTGTATCCGGCCGGAGATTTGCACACCCTGGAGATGAATTTGCCGGCGGCGATCTCCAGATCGTCGATGGAGACGCAGTGCTCGTTGCCCAGGCGCATCAATTCCATGACCTCCGGGCGCATCACCGAGCCGCCGATCACCGTCAAGGTTCCGTTGATGTTGATCAGAGGCGTCAGACCGAGCTCGGCGTAAATATCGCCCGTCGAGCCCAGCCCGCTGGCGATCGGCGTGATGGATGCGCCATTGATCGACTGCGGCGCGGATCTCTGTTTTCTGCCGAAGAGGCCGGCCGCCTGCAGTTCCGGCGGCGCAAGAAGACCGCCGGTCACCGCGCCCAACGCGGCAAAGAACGATCGGCGCGTCGACTGAAAGTTCCAATTCATGCACGACTCCTTGGGGAGATAAGGTGGGGACAACAGTGGCGATCGGCGATAAAGGTGGCGATACAGGCGCAAGACCGGCGTGACGTCATTCGATGGCCTCGTCGGGCCGGCCCGAGCGCCCACTGAGAAGATCCGCATTCCCGGCGTCCGCCGCAGCCGCGCGTGGGCACGCTATGCCCAAGGTACCGCAAAATCGGCGAGTTCCACGAATCGTAGAAACGAATCGTTTGAATCCGCCGGTTCGGCCGAGTCCAGAGGCGCCTGCGGATGCCTGGGGCGCCGAGGAGGGCCGCGGATTTTTAGCGAGCGGGCAGGGCAAATGGCGGAGGAAAGGATAGGGCAAATGGGTAGCGCAAATGGGTTCGGCAGACGCCGGAAAGCTCGCGTAACATGAAGCCAATCGAGGAAGAATTCTTCTGCAACAACCGGATGATGGGGCCCCAGGCCAGGGCGAATGGCCGGGAGGGCGCCGCGGCGGGAGCTGATTGAGAAACGGACCGATTGGCGGACGACAGGCCGAGCGCTGCGCTGCGCCTGGCGGCAGGGGCCTTACCCGGGCGTTGGAGCTTGCGCCGCGCCCGCTGCTGCGGCGAGCGTCGCCATCGGCTTCCGGGGCAGCCAGGAGCCGCCGCGGCCAACCGCGGCCCCGCCGCTCCCTGAGTCCCGGCATGGCGCGGGCGGGGCGGAAGCACCGGCGCGCCAGCCGGTTCAGCGCGACGCCGGTTCGGCGGCCGGCGAGCAGCGGAATGTATCGTAGTCACCGGGAGCGAGAGCGATATCGATGAACGGCCGCACCCACGTCCGCTACTATCTTTCCGGCTGGCTGTTCATTCTTAGCGGCGTCGCCTTTCTGGATCGCACAAACATTTCGATCGCCGGCCTGCAGATGGGCAGGGAATACGGAATAGGGAACCAGCAGCTTGGCTGGATCTTCAGCGCCTTCCTCATCGGCTATGCCGGCTTCCAGGTGCCGGCCGGCTGGCTCTCCGCGCGATTCGGCCCGCGAAACATCCTCGGGCTCGGCCTGCTGTCCTGGAGCGTCGTCACCGCTCTGACAGCGGCTCTATCCGCCGGCGTGGGGCACGCGATTCTGCTGCTGGTCGTTCTCCGGCTTGGGCTGGGCGCCGGAGAATCGGTCATCTATCCGGCCGCCAATCAATTTGTCGCGCGCTGGATTCCAATCCAGGAGCGGGGACTGATCAACGGGCTCATTTTTTCCGGGGTTGGGGCCGGCAGCGGGTTGACCCCTCCTTTGCTGGCCTGGCTGATCGCGCAATATGGGTGGCGGGCCGCCTTCTGGGTCAGCTCCGTGATCAGTCTCGCGGTGGGAACGGTCTGGTGGCAGACGGCGCGCGATACGCCGGAGGAGCACCAGGCGGTTTCCCCGGAAGAGCTGCGCGAGATTCACGAAGGACTTGCCTTTCAGGCCGCGGAGCGAAGCGGCGCCGATGCGCCCACCATCTCCTGGCGGGCGATCTTCCATCGCAGAGACCTCATTGCGCTGATGGCGGGCTACTTCAGCTTCGGCTATATCGCTTGGATCTTCTTCAGTTGGTTCTTTCTGTACATGGCTCAGGTGCGCGGCTTCAATCTCAAGTCCAGCGCTTACTATTCCATGCTCCCCTTTCTCTCCATGACGGTCTGCTGCCTGGGGGGCGGGGCCAAGCCGTGAGACAACTGAGATGCTCGGCGCGAAGGCCGCACCGCTCATGGTGCGGCTGTCGGCTGCCGCTGCCCGACGTGACCGCCCGTTTCCCGCCGCCGCGGGGCGGGATCAGCCGGCCCAGGCGAAGGGGGCGAAATGGCCGTTGTTGCCATGGCCGTGGAGCGACAGATCGAGGCCGAATCCCTGCACGTCGAACCGCTCGGCGCGGGCCAGCGCGAGGCGCCGGTTCGCCGGATGGGCGGTGTTGTCGAGATAGAACGGTTCGCCCGAGCGGTTGCGCGAGGCGACCCCCTCAATGGCGAAGGACAGGATGCCGGGGATCTCCACCCCCCGGCGCAGCCCGTCGGCGGTGAGGCGGATCGGGGCATGGGCGATTCCGCGGAAATCGCTGACCAGACCGGCGCGGATCGCCCCGGTGGGGCCGCCTGCCTCGCCGGCGGCGATGGCGCCGAGGGCAGCGCGCTGCGCCGGGTCGGCGGCCTCGTCCACCACCACCGCGAAGCTCCAGTTGCCCTCGGACATGATGCGCCCGGAGCGGATCAGCAGGGCGAAGGCGAGCCCGTCCAGCCGTTGCGCGCCGTGCCGGCCTTCGTCGATGTGGAAGACCATGGCGGCGGTGCAGTCCGCATGCGTGGCCTCGGCCTGCGGGTTGGTGTAGATGCAGGGGCAGAGGTAGTCGCAGTTGCAGCTTTCCATGTAGTCGCCACGGAGCTGCCAGGCGTTTTCGGCCATCGCGGTCTCCTTTCGCGCGGGTGGGCGCGGGGAGCGGAGCATCCGGAGGGCGCCGGGTCAACCGCTCGCGCAGCCGTGAGGCCGCGCCCGTTGTAGCCGCCCCCCCGGAGGCGGGATATAACCTCCCGATGCCCTACGATATCGGCGTTTCCCGCGACCTCCCCCCCACCGGGCGCGCCATCAGCGCCGCCGACCGCCGCGCGGTCGCAAACTGGCTGTTCCTGCTCTGCGCCATGATCTTCGTGATGGTGGTGCTGGGCGGGCTCACAAGGCTGACCGGCTCCGGCCTGTCCATCATGGAATGGGCCCCGGTCGCCGGGGTG
>JAJYZK010000338.1 GCA_021799945.1 Acidobacteriota bacterium | reverse complement strand
GGGTGGAGAAGTTGAAGGCGCTGCGCAAAGACGTGGCCCGCATCAAGACGATCGTCCGGGAGCGGGAGTTGGGGATTCACGGAGACGGCCCGCGGCCGGCCTCCGGGTCTCCGGCCAAAGCCGCCCCGGCCGGGGGCAAAGCCGCCCCGAAGAAGAACCGGCGGACCGACAAGGAGGCGCTCTAAACCATGGCCGAAGCAGATGTCCAGGCGAGCGTGAATGGGAAGCAGCCCGAGCCGCGGCGCAATGAGAAGACCGGAAACGTAGTCTCCACCAAGATGCAGAAGACCATCGTGGTCGAAGTGGAGATGCGCAAGGTGCACCCCAAGTACAAGCGGGTGATCAAACGCAACAAGAAGTTTTATGCGCACGATGAGCGGAACGCGGCGCATGTGGGCGACGTGGTGCGCATTCGGGAGACGCGGCCCCTGAGCAAGTTGAAGCGGTGGAATCTGGAGGAGGTGGTCCGCCGCTCCACGCTGGCGCAGGCGGAGGAAACGGCGCGGGCGGCCGAATAGCCCGGGGCGGCGCGGTCCGCGCGACGGTCCGCGGGTCGAAGGAGAGACGGATATGGCAGTGCAGATGAGGAGCATGCTCGAGGTGGCCGACAACTCCGGCGCGCGGAGGCTGCAGATGATTCTGCCCCTGGGCGGCTCGAGCGGCCGCAAAGCCGGCCTGGGCGATGTGATTACCGCGGCGGTGAAGGAGGCCGCTCCCGACGGGCAGGTGAAGAAGGGAACGGTGGTCAAAGCCGTGGTGGTGCGCACCCGCAAGGAATACCGGCGCCGGGATGGAACCTACATCCGCTTCGACCAGAATGCCGCCGTGCTGATCAACGAGGCCGGAGAGCCGGTGGGCACGCGCGTCTTCGGGCCGGTGGCCCGGGAGCTGCGGGAGAAGAGATTTTTGAAGATCGTGTCGCTGGCCCCCGAGGTGTTGTAGGCGGCGACGGATCGAGAAGAGATGGCGAGGAAGAAATGGCTCTGAAAATTCAGCGCAACGACATGGTGGAAGTGATCTCCGGAAGCGATCGCGGCAAGCAAGGCCGCGTGCTGCGGGTGATCGTCGACCAGCAGAGAATTCTGGTGGAGCATGTGCGGGTGGTGAAAAAGCATGTCCATCCCAATCCGCAGCGCAACATCCAGGGAGGCATCGCCGAGCAGGAAGCGGCGATTCCCATCTCCAATGTCATGCTGGTCTGTGGAAGCTGCGGGCCGGTCCGGATCGGGCAGCGGATCGACGGCGGAGTAAAGACCCGGGTGTGCCGGAAATGCGGGCAGACGCTGGCCCCCAAGAAGAAGTAGCGCGGAGACGAGGCGGGAAGATGGCGGGAAAATCGGCGGCGAGATTGAAAGCGAAATATTTGAACGAAATCAAGCCTGCGCTCAAGAAGGAGCTTGGCCTCGACAACCTGATGGCGGTCCCGCGCCTGGAGAAGATCGTGCTGAACATGGGACTGGGCGAAGCCACGCAAAATGTGAAGGTGATGGATCCGCTGGTGGCCGATCTGGCCTCCATCGCCGGGCAGAAGCCGGTGACGACGCGGGCCAAAAAGTCGATTGCGGCCTTCAAGGTGCGGGAAGGGATGCCGATCGGCGCCATGGTGACGCTGCGCGGCGACGCGATGTACGAGTTTCTCGACCGTCTGATCTCGATCGCTCTTCCCCGGGTGCGCGACTTCCGCGGGGTTTCCACCAAGAGCTTCGACGGGCGGGGAAACTACACGCTGGGCATGCGCGATCAGTTGATTTTTCCAGAGGTGGATTATGCGCGGGTGGACAAGCTGAAGGGGATGAACATCACCATTGTGACCACCGCCCAAGACGACAGCCATGCGCACGCGCTGTTGCGGCATTTCGGCATGCCCTTCCGCCAGACGGCGTAAGCGGGGATTCAGAGAGGGATCGAGAGACCACGATGGCGACAACAGCAAAACGCGTCAAAGACGCCCGCAAGCCGAAGTTTTCCAGCCGCAAGCATAACCGCTGCAAGCTCTGCGGCCGACCGCGAGCCTACCTCCGCAAGTTCGGCCTCTGCCGCTTGTGCTTCCGGCAGCTCGCCTTGCGCGGAGAGATTCCCGGCGTAGTCAAGTCGAGCTGGTAGGCGATTTTTCCGGCGAAGATGCCTTCCGCCGAGGCCCCCGGCTCCAAAGGGGCGAGCGGGAGTGGAGGAGAGAGAGAATGAGTTTGACCGATCCAGTAGCCGACTTTATGACGCGGATCCGTAACTCCATCCGCGCGCGCCACCAGAAGCTGGATGTGCCGGCGTCGAAGCTGAAGATGGAGATTGCCCGTATCCTCAAAGAAGAGGGCTATATCGCCAACTACAAGGCGGCGGAGGAGAATGGCCGCTCGGTGCTCCGGGTCTATCTGAAGTACGGGGCCAACAACGAGGCGGCGATTCACGATCTGGCGCGCATCTCGCGGCCGGGCTGCCGGGTGTATGTGGGCCGCGATCAGATCAAGCGGGTGCAGAGCGGAATCGGCATCAGCATCCTGACGACGCCCCGGGGGGTGATGACCGGGCGCCAGGCGCGGCGCGAAGGCGTGGGCGGGGAGTTGCTCTGCGAGGTGTGGTAGGCGCCGGCCCTGGCGGCAAGGCGCGGGCCGCGGCGGAAGCCGGGCCGGGCTGCAGTGGAACGGGTGACCCCGGGACTCGCAAGCCATGAGGAATTGAGAGAGTATGTCGCGGATAGGAAGAAAGCCGATTGCGCTGCCGAAGGGCGTGAAGTGCGTCGTCGAAGGCAGCACCGTTCGGGTGGAGGGGCCGAAGGGCAAGCTGCAGACGCTGCTGCCCGCCGGCATCAGGCTGGAGGCCCAAGAGGGGCAACTGGTTGCGGAGCGGGAGAACGATTCCCTCGCCGCCCTGCACGGCCTGACGCGAGCCTTGGTCTTCAACGCGGTGGAAGGCGTGACCAAGGGCTGGAGCAAGGATCTGGACATCGTCGGCATCGGCTACCGGGCGGAGATGAAGGGCAAAGGCACGGTGGTGTTTACCCTGGGCTTTTCGCACCCCATTGAGTTTCCGCTGCCCACGGGGATCGAAGTCGCCATCGACCCCAAGCAGACCCGCCTGACGGTGAGCGGCATCGATCGGCAGAAAGTGGGCCAGGTGGCGGCGGACATGCGTGCGCTGCGCAAACCCGACCCTTACAAGAACAAGGGCGTGCGCTACGCCGGCGAGCGGCTGAAGAAGAAGGTAGGCAAGACCGGGGCCAAGTAGGCGGGCGCCAGATCCATCGCGGTTACCGAACGGGGCGGCCGGCCGCTCCGCTTTTAGGAAGGACGGGAAAACAGGATGATTCCGCAGAGAGAACGCAATGCGGTCCGGCAGCGGGTGCATGCCCGCATCCGACGGAAACTGCGGGGCAGCGCGGAGCGCCCGCGCCTGAACGTGTACCGCTCGCTGAACCATATCTATGTGCAACTGGTGGATGACGACTGCGGGGAAACGCTGTTGTCGGCCTCCTCGCAGGCCGGGAAAATGAAGAACGGCGGGAACGTGGCCGCGGCCCGGGAGGTTGGCCGGCTGGTGGCCGAGCGGGCCAGGGAAAAGGGCATCCGCAAGGTGGTCTTCGACCGCGGAGGCTATCTGTATCATGGGCGGATCAAGGCTCTCGCGGATGCGGCGCGAGAGGCCGGCCTGGAGTTCTAGGGGTACCCGCGGGACGAGTGCATGGCGGGGCGCAGGCCGGTGCGGGGCGCGGAAGGATTGACGAGAGCATGGCGATATTGAAAAAGAAACTGGACGCGGGGCGCTTCAACCTCAAGGATCAGGTGGTCTCCATCAATCGCGTGACCAAGGTGGTCAAGGGCGGCAAGAACATGTCTTTTGCCGCGCTGGTG
>JAJYZK010000337.1 GCA_021799945.1 Acidobacteriota bacterium | reverse complement strand
TCTCCCGGATTCGAGCATGGCGATCACGTCGCGAAAGTCCGCGGACTGGGCGTTTCTCGATCCCAGAATATCCAGCTCCTTCTGCACGAAGAATCGGGTTTCATAGGTCACCGGCTCCTTGGCGTAGCCGATGTACACCACCCGCCCGGTGAAGGCTACCGCCTCCACCGCCAATTGGAAGGTCGCGGGCAGGCCGATGGCCTCGATCACCACGTCCGGTCCTTCGCCGGCGGTCAAATCCGCGAGCGCCCGCACAGCATCTCCGCTGCGGGTATTCAGCGTTTCGTGGGCGCCGCTTTTCCGCGCGACATCGAGTTTGGCGTCGTCCACGTCGGCCGCGATCACACGGGCCCCGCGAAAGGCCGCGCCCGCGATGGCCCCCAGACCCACCCCGCCGCAGCCCAGCACCACCACGGTGTCCTTTGCGGTCACCCGTCCCCGGTCGGCGGCGTGGAAGCCTACCGTAAGCGGCTCCGTCAGACACAGCTCGCGGAGCGGCAGGGAAGAAGGGTAGACCTTCTCCTCGGGAACGGCGACCCATTCCGCCAGCGCGCCATCCCGCTGCACGCCCATCGTCCGGTTGTTGCGGCAGGCGTTGGAGCGGCCGTTCCTGCATGCCGAACAGACGCCGCAGGCTGTGTACGGAGAGAACGTTACATGGGCGCCGGCCGGAATCGCGGCCGAGCCTTCCACCACGGTCGCCGCGACTTCATGGCCCAGGACTCGCGGATAGCTCACCAGAGGATTTCTCCCCCGGAAGGAGTTCAGGTCGGAGCCGCAAAGGCCAACGTACGCGGGCTTCAGAAGCAGGTCGCCGGGACTGGGAACGGGCTCCGGGATATCGACGACGCCGGCATGGCCGGCCGACTTCAGGGCAAGCGCCTTCACCGGTTCTCTCCGGCGCTTCCGGCAGTCCGCGAAATATACCTGCTGGCGGGACGGCCATGGCGCAGCCGCGGAGCACGCCCGGAAGGCCGAAGGGAAGAGCGCCGGGGCGACGCGGCCGATCGCTTCGAATCGCTACAGTCTCCGCCTGGGCCCGCCCAGGCAATCTTTTCTGGAATTTCCATTACCGTTTCCTTTAACCTTTTTGCTTTGAATTCCGTTAGGATTCTTGTGGAGCGGAGCGTACCGCTCAAGGAATACCAAATGCGTTCCACGGTGTCCATTGCCGGGTTGTCCATTGCCGGGTCTCCATTTCGAGCCGCGCCGTGGACCCAGAATGGCTTCAAGACCTTGAAACCGACGAAGGCGGCGAAGACGAGAGCCGCGGCCGGCTGCGAATTCCGCGCCCCGCTCCGTCCCCCGATCTCCGGTTCGGCGGGTTGTTTAGCGACGCTTCCATGCATTTGCCCCGGGATGAGCCCCGGGGCAAAGGGCAGGCAAGGGGCATGATGCGTTCCGGCCGTCTCGGCAATACCGATCTTTCTGTCTCCCGCGTGGGTTTTGGCTGCTCCGGCTTTGGCGATGTCTTCGGCCCGACCGATGCTCCACAGCGGTTGAGGGCGGTCGACGCCGCTCTCGATCTCGGCGTAAATTTCTTCGACACCTCTCCGTACTACGGCCTCACGCTTTCGGAGACGCGATTGGGCGAGGCGCTCGCCGGACGGCGATCCCGCGCACTGCTCTCCACCAAATGCGGCCGTTACGGTTTCGCGGAGTTCGATTTCTCCGCTGCGCGCATTCGCGGCGGCCTGGAAGGTTCGCTGGCCCGGCTGCGAACCGACTATGTCGATCTGCTGCTCGCCCACGACGTGGAGTTTGGCGACGAGCGGCAGATTGTGGAGGAGACCATTCCAGCGCTGCGATCGCTGCAGCGGGAGGGCAAGGCCCGCTATATCGGCATTACCGGCTATCCGGTGCATCTGCTCAAGCGCATTGCGCGACAGGCGCCGGTGGACGCGATTTTGACCTATTGCCGTTACGATCTGCTCAACCAGGACGCCGGGACGGTGCTGGCGCCCTTCGCAGCCGAGCAGCGGATCGGCTTGATCTCCGCATCGCCATTGTCCATGGGACTGCTTACTGCGCAAGGCCCTCCGGATTGGCATCCGGCGGCCAAGGCGCTGGGCAGGCTGAGCGACGATGTCGCCCGGATCTGCGCCCGGCATGGCTGCGAGGTCAGCGACGTGGCCTTGCGTTTTTCTCTGCATGCGCCCGGCATCGACACGACTCTCGTCGGGGCTGCCAGCGCGAGTCAGGTCCGCGCGGCGGTCGAAGCGGCGGAGACCCCGGCGCCTCCGGATTTGCTGCGGGCCATCGAAGAACGGGTGCGGCAGGCCGGCCTCACGGCGTGGCCATCCGGCAGGCCGGAGAATGCCGATCCGGAAATGACCGCGCCCAACTCCGGCGCTCCCTCCGACGCTCCGACGAGTTGATCCGATCGGGCGATCCATCCGATCAGAGGATCCGGGGAACCGAGCCGGGAAGGCGATCTCGAAACGCGACGCCGCCGGAAAAAGCGCATCGCACGACCAGCCTTTTATCGAGGCGCCGACCGGCTATCGGGAAACAGCCCAAGCCAAACCGTCAGGGTTCTTGCCGACGTCGATCCGTCCGACCACCGCAAGCGTCTTCAGGTCGATTACGGCGATCGAATTGTCCGGACTGCAGGCCACGAAGGCGCGCGCTCCGCCCGGCTCCATCAGGATTCCGCCCGCGCCATGTCCTACGGGAATACGCTTTATCGGCCTCCGCGCCGCCACGTCCATCACGGTTACATTGCCGTTCTGGAGGGAGGAGACAAAGACGAGTTTGCCGTCCGGCGTGAATTTCAGGCGGTTGGCGCCCCGCACATCGGCATTGAGAGTCTGCGCCACCTTCCGCTCCCGCAGGTCGATCACGGTAATGACGCCCGCGCCGGCGCTCGCCACCCAAAGTTCGCGTCCATCCGGCGAAACGTCGAAGCCCTCCGAGCCGGGGCCGGCCGGCAGCACGGTCTCGTTCCAATCCGGCCGCGCGGCGCCGGGCGGTGGACCGGCGCCGTGGCTTGGGCTTGGCGGGGGTCCTCCCGGCCGAAGCATCGTCTCTTCAATCAGGCTCACCGTTCCCGAACTCACGTTGGACGTATAGATCCGGTCGAGGCCGGGCGAGACGAAGATCATGTGCGTGCGATTCTGCCCGGTGCCCAGCAGCCAGTCGATCTTGCGGGCCGTGGGATCGTAGCGCCCGATTACTTTGTTGACCTCGGCTGTGAAGTACAGCTTGCCTCCGGCGAAGAAGAGTCCGTGCGGACCGCTGAGCACGCCCAGATCGATCGGCGGGAGGGTTTTGTGCGAAGCAAGGTCTATGACCGAGATGGTGCGATACTGGCCGAACCCGTAATTCGAGATAAACGCGAGCTTGCCATCCGAGGAGGCGATCACTTCATGCGGATCGGGCCCGCTGGGGTACCGGGCCAGCACGTGCAGCGTGGCGGGATCGACGACGGAGAGGGTGCGGTCGTTCTTCGCCAAAGCCAGCAGAACTCCGCGCGGCCCGCTCTGCGCAGCCATGGCGGCGGCGCTGAGGGCGAAAAGCAGCAGGAGAGAAATCAATCGGCGGCGCATGGATGCTCCTTTCTGGAGAACCAATGTACTCCCTGGCGGGCTGCCATGCGCTGAGTTCTCTTCGGTCCTCCGCAGCGGGCTTTGTGCGGCGCCCGGCGGCGCCGGGCGCCGATCGACGCCTGCCGGCGCGCAAAGCCGCTTCTCCCCGGCGAACAGCCTGTCTGCTGAGGAGCAGCCGCCGCGCTTTTCCCTGTCTTCTTATCCGACTTATCCGAGCCAGCTCGGATTGGCCGCGGTGCCGTCGAATTGGTTGCTGGTCTTAAAAGGCTCGTAGATCCCGCTCTCGGCCGCTGTCTTTGTCCTGGCCAGCAGACTCGC
>JAJYZK010000336.1:2279-3868 GCA_021799945.1 Acidobacteriota bacterium | reverse complement strand
GGCTGCTCGACGTCACCGATCATCTTGCCGCCCGCCTGGCCAGAGATGGAGACCCGGAGCCGATTCATCTGCAGGAGACCGATACCAGTTTCGCCATCGGATGGAAGGGCCAGTATCGTATTGAAGGTCCCGCCTTCATCTACTCCGATCGCCAAACTGGCCGCGTCAACACCATCCTCGGCTATCCCACTAACAAGATCGCCCAAGCCCGCTGACCTGAAATTTCAAATCTGTTTGGCTAGATTCTTACGCCTCAAATGTTGAACAGAACCGGTGCAACAAATTTTCGAGCCGCCTTTAACACGTTAAAACGGCCTGGAACGGCGGGATTTCAAGGGCGGAGCCCTTGGCTAGACTTCTCCAGCAAATTTCAGCGTGGATTCTTCTTGAAAAATCCGCTTGGCTGCAGCGGCCCTTGGTGATCACCGAGGCAGCGGCTTCGAGATACGCCTAGCGTGGCTTCGCTGCAGGTGCCTTGTCCTCGCCTTTCAGCCGCAGACACTCACGCGGGCCACATCCATAGGCCTGCATGAAGACCTTGTAGAACTGCGCGTAGCTTCCAAATCCAGCTGCGTACACAGCTTCCGACAAGGTTGTCTGGTCCCGCCGATATCGTTCAAAGAAGCGCGAGAGCCGGAGCGAATTGCGATAGCGGCTCAAAGGCACGCCCACCTGTCGGTGAAACGTCCGACTCAGGTACGATTTACTGGCTCTGCAGGCTTTTGCTAAGTCGGCCAAGTCCTGCTCATTCCCGCTTTCACTCAGAAGTTTCAGCGCGCGACGGACCGCTGGATGCAAGGCGATTGCATCGCGCGCCGCCTCGCCGGTCTGCTGCTTGTTCCAGCACAGCATGAGGAGATAATGCAATCCTGCGTTGAGCATATCCGGGGCATTATGCTCGAAATGGAAATCCGAAGCGGGTCCAAAGCCGGCTTCCCGATTCAACAAGTCGCAATCCAGCGAACCCTGCATGAGCGAATCGAGAACCCTGCAGATCAAATCGAAGGATTGCGGGTCGAGGACCGTGCTCAGGATTTGCTCGTGGTAGTCGGTGGTGACCTTAAGACCTTCGTAGCTGGCAGTATGACAGGATTTATCGATAAGTGACGGCTTAAATACCACTACGTAGAATCGCGCGTTATTTGACCTGTCGACCAGCTGGTGTTCCTGTCCCGGAAAGAGCCAGAGAATGTTCCTCGGCGAAAACGTGAAACGACACCCGTTCATGACGTAGGTAATCGTTCCCTGAACGACAAGGTTCAACTCAAGTTCAACATGGTGATGGGATTCGATTCTTTGAAGATTGCGATCAGACTCTGCAAGATAAAGGAATCCATCGTACTCATGATTCAGCTTCAGGTCTGCCAACATGACGACAATATACGATAACTCTTGGTCGCCCGTCGAGAAGACATTGGAGCCTACCGGTTGCAAAGGTGAAGCAGAGTCGCTTGAGGTATGGTGGTCATTCGACTACCTCTCCGGCAAAACCAGAGGAACTTCCGATTCCATTAGGTCACCTCCCAACGCAATGGCATACCGGGACGACTTTCACCGGTAAACCGGAGAGTCTTTGCGGTAGGAACCAA
>JAJYZK010000336.1:0-2269 GCA_021799945.1 Acidobacteriota bacterium | reverse complement strand
CGACCCGTTGACCGTTATTTGCCCCAGGCGCGCCATTTCCGAATTTGGCAGTCGTATCTCCATGTTCCACTGTCCAGTCGCTGCCGGAGCATACCAACCGGAGTAACCTTTTGCCGATTTCCTAAACCCTAGGAGAGGAGATGAAAATTCGTAGTCCTCCAACGGAAGAACCGGGTTGAATCTAACTCCGTTTTCATGGAAGTCGAGATCCAGGAGTTTTGTAGCGCTGTAGAGAGGCCAAGCGTGCGGGTGCATATTCATTACTGGAAAATCCGTCCAATACAGTCCCCAGTCAGAAGATGACTTGCGGCCATCCGATAAGCGCGGCACGAACATGGTCTGGCCGGGATATTTCGATAGCACGGAATTGTAAAAGTCAGGGCCGCTCCAAATGCCGTACCAGATATCCGGATACGTTTCTGCGTGCATCGCAAGAGAATTTTTTTTCCACTCGTCCCAGGCCGAGGTACCGTCAGTCAAGGCAAGTGCCCAGATCAGCGTCCCATTGATGCTGGGCCATATCCCACCGTTCTCCAGAACCCCGGTGCCTTTATTCAGTATCATGGCGCCGATCGGCGAAGGCTGGCGTAGAAATTCATTGAGCGACGCGATCAGGATCCGACGTTGGTCCGTCGTGGCCGCGCCACCGATAATCGCCCAGGGCTGCGGCTCCAGCCAGATGTGATCCTCTCCGATCCAGCCCAGGTGAGGGCCTAACCACGCGCGCCGGAACCATCTTCCGGTCCAGTTTTCCCGAACCGCCTGGCGCTGGGCCTCGGCTTTCGCACGCGCCTGGTTTGCGTTGGCGGTGTCCCCAACATAGGTAAGCATCCGCGCATAGTAATCCAGCACATAGCTGGCCATGGCAGCGTTGAGAACGCTTTCGCCCTGCATATGGATTTCCTCCTGCAACTCTTTCGGAAGTCTTCCATTCACCACGTTATCGTTCCAGTCGCCCGTTGCGACACGCATCAAACCATGCCTCCCCACACCAATAACTTCGGTCAAATGCGCAAAGGAGCGTGCCAGCAAATCGCGAATCGTCGGGTCGGCGTGGCTTACTTCGCGGTTTGGATAGACAGGAATCTTTTCATCGAGAAATCTCTTGTCGCGCGTGGCCAACACGTATTCGGCGGTCGCCCATAGAAGCCACATCTCCTGATCCCCGGGACTGAAATCGGACGGCATGGGGACACCGCTTCCCACAATGGCGTAGGGAATGGATCCATCCGGCTGGACTTCTTTCAGGGTGTAGCGAATGATTCCCTTCACAATCTCCGGATCGCTGAAAATGAACGGCATGGTGTGTTGCAGGGGATCGCGCGCTGCGCCCTGGAAACCCCAAATGTACTGATAGACGGCCCCCTGCGAAAGTATGTGCTCGCGAAAGAAACTGTCATATGTAAGATTGCCGCGTAAATAATAGTTATGCCACGACACTTCTCTTTCGACCCACGGCTCTGCGGGAACCGAAAAGTGAACGCCGTCCGCCTTCCATGCCGCACTGGAACGCGACAATGCCCCGGTCGGATCGGTGGAGTATTTTTTCACCAGCGCGTCAATCTCGAATCCTTCCGGCGCATATCCATAGAGGAAACAGAGCGTCCGGCCCTCATGAGGCTGTAAGTGAACATGGCGCTCAAGCAGGAAAGCGCTTGCCGGGCCAGTGGAACTGAGGTCGTTGGCCGACTTACCCCCCAGTCCGGAAGGACGTTGGATGCCGCCACTGCCGAAAAATCCCGCGGCATCCGTGGCAAAACCGTCCATGGGAGCATCCAGCGAGGCAAGAAACGTAGGCGGAGGGGTGAGGTCTTCCATTGTCACTCCAGGCGCGAAGCCGGACAACTGACCGCCGAAGTTGCCCGATGCGTGCTTCCTGGCCGCTTCAACTTTCTTCCACGTCTCCAGGTCTTCAGGCGAACGCCCGAGGAATGTCTGCGTTTCGACCAACCCCGCACCGTTCGGCATAATCCGGAATCGATGCGCAAAGCGACCGCCGAATGCGCGTCTCATCGCCGCGGCCTTGGCGACATCTCCGAGCAGGGAAGCCTGCATGAAGGAACGATAAGAGAACTGATAATTGTGGGCGCCCCAATACTCGACCCAACGCAGGTCCGCCGCATTGTCGCGACGGTTCGTGATCGTGACCAAGGAAATCAGAACCGGATCGTCCCCAAAAGGAGCAAGAATCGTCTGTTCAACTTCGTATCGGTGCCCTTTGACAGTCTTGCAGAAGTAACCTTCGCCAAAGATTCTATCGAAGGACTCG
>JAJYZK010000014.1 GCA_021799945.1 Acidobacteriota bacterium | reverse complement strand
CATAGCCCAATTCCTCTGGAGACACGCAACCGCGAGCGCGGCGGAGCGCGCCGGGCGGCGGAGATCCGGCATCGGGCGCAGGGGTGGGGCGCAATCGAACGAGATTAGGCAGAATGCAAACGTCGGTCAAGGCAGTTCCTGACGGCTCCCATCGCGGTTTGAGGATGGATACGGAATACTTGCGTTTCCGTTCCAGCGGACCCGGCATCTGGACGCCTGGAGCACACTGTCGAAGTAGACAGTTGGCGTAGACAATCCGGCCCGGTCCTCCTGGCGTTGATCGGCAGGGATAAAGCCTCGGAGCCGGAGCGGCCAGACCCGAGGCTAAAACCTGTTAGATGCGCCAAAGCGTGCTGGCGTGTGGGAATGCGCGAGGAGGCGTACACGCGCAGAAAATCCGGGTTCCGCGCGGAGGGAGCCGAAAGTCAGCTTGCAGAGAGCCCGTCAGCCGCAGGGAGGGTGATTCGCGCGAAGGCGTTGTTCCCGAGGCGGGGAGGATTTGCGCGGCTACGCGCCCGGATGGCCCTTGCGTCCCGCGGTGAGGAGCAACACCCAATCGCCATCCCCGGCGTGGTTCTTCCCCGGCGGCGTGAACGATCGGCTACCCACATTCGCGACTGGCCCGGAGGCGGCCTTGGAGTAGAGCCCGTCGACCGGATCGAACCACTGGGCCGAGGCAGGAGCTCTGAGCGCGGCCATATTCACGCGGATGGCGCGTGAGGTCGGCATGTAGATCGCCACGATGGCTCCGTCGGCGGTTCTCGCCGCGGCGGCATACTCGCTCCGGCTCACCGGAGTCTCCATGGTTCCGTACTCTCCGGAACCGGAGAGGAGAACGGAATGATTCTGGTCCGGGACGAGATCCTGCCATGGAATGGCCGTGAAAAAGCGCTTCCAGAGCATGAGCTGGGCCACGCCGGGGGTGTCCAGATGGGACTGCCATCCAGACTTGAAGGACCAGGTATAGGCGTTGCCGTAGAACTGGCCGGAGCCTCCACTCAGCATCGTCCAATATTCTTCCCGCCGCAGCACCGCAGGCGTTCCAAAGTCCGGCGGCTTGCCGACATTTTCCAGGTCGTAGTGCGCTTCGACCAGATACGCCGGGGCGACGGGCCGCTGGTTGTAGCTGTGCAGCATCTGCATGTAGGTCGGCGAATACGTATAGGTGCTGTTCAGCGAGATCAACGGCAACCAGGATGGATCGTCGAATGAGGAGCTGGAGAAGACGTTCAGCTCAACGGTCTGGATCTGAGCTGGAGCGACCGAACGGATGCCTTTAGCCACCGCCAGGGCGAGGGCGTCATCGGGGGGATTGCGCCAGGCATTGAAATCGTTGCCGCTGATCCAGGCCACATTCGGATAGCGTTTGTATCGCAGGCCCAGGTAGCGTCCGTAGGCAAAGTCGGCGGCCAGGCCGTTATTTTCAAGCGCCTTCAGCCAGCCTATGGTTTCCATCGGGTCGAGGAAGACCCAGGTGTCGTGACGCGCGGCGATCTCCACCATGTGGTCGAGGCGGGCAAAGTAGGTCTCGTTGGGCTTGCGGAAGTCGTAATGGCTATAGTCGGTTCCGCCCGGCAGATAGGCGGTGAAAGGGCGGATGCCATCCGGCGTCGCGGCGTTGGTGTTGGCCGCGAAGTCGTGGCCGGCGCAGGCCACATCGATCCAACCCGCGGTATTGAAGCCATGGGCCTGGCGGTCGGCGAAGTAAAGCTCCGCGTCTCGCTCGGTCAACCGGGACATCAGGCCCTGCGGAGTGTCGCCCACGATAAGGAAGGGCGCGCCGTTTCGATCCACCACATAGCGCCGGCCGGGGTTGGCCTTGATTGGGAATGCAGTCGGTTTCTCCTGCGTTCGTCTGGCCGGCGGGGCGCCGGTTGCAAGGCGGGGCGTCAGGATGGCCAATGCTGTCAGAATGCCGGCAATGCCTCCGAGCGCTTTCAGCCCGGGAGTCCGCTTCGGCGATCGAAACCTTTGCTCCAGCCTTCGCTCCAACCTCCGCTTCCCCATTCCCTTCATCGCTTCATCGCCTCCTCGCCTTCGTCGAGAACACCGGGGAAGGCGCTGCCTGGCCTCTCCGGCGCATGCCGGTCCGCATGCCGAATCGCCGAATCTTGGACTGGCCTATGCCGCCCGAAGGCAGTCCCCGGCTCCAGTGCAGGAGAATAGAGCTGGGTTGCGCGGGCGATCTAGAAGATTTCCAGCCGAAATTTGTCGGAAAGCTCTGGCCTGGGAAAGCCGATGGACCGCTCCACGGCTTTCGACATTGCGGGCCGGCGCGCCGCAGAATAGAGATCCTGGCTGTGGAACGCCGCGGGCGCCTGGCCGCCCCGCAACGCGCGATTCACGCGGCGAGCCGGTCACGCAGCAAGCCCCGGCGGGAGAACTCCCGCAACCGCCGGCGCCTGCGAGCCCGGCGCCACCGGCTCAATTGAAGGTGAATGTGCTGCGTTGATAGGCGTTCAATACTATGTTCCGGTAAAAGTGAAAATAGTTCTTGCTTATGTCCGACGTTTCGATCACCACGTAATAGGCGCCTTGCTGCGTCGCATAGTTCATGGGGGACATGGTGATATAGATCCAGTCCTGGGCCCCGGGAGCCAGATCGCTGGATTCTCCATCGCCCTGGATCAGGAGATTGTTGATCGCGGAGCAATTCGTGCCGTCGGCAGGGCAGAAATATAGCCCGGTGATAGTTTGATTGGAGTGGTTGATTAAAAACAGTCGGGGTCCGAACTGATCCGAGCCGGTTAACGAAAGCACCGCGTCCGTACTGCCCTGATCGGTGGCCTTCTGCCACCAGTATGCGGCCCATTCATAGCTTCTCTCTACTCCTTCGCCGTTGTAATAGAGATTGCCCAGGTTGTTCTCCGCATCGGGAAAGCCCTGCTTCGCCGCCTTTTGCAGCCAGGTGAAGGCCGCCGCATAGTCGCGAGCGACACCGTCGCCGTTTGTATAGGCCGCTCCGAGATTTGATTCCGCGGGCAAATTACCCTGCTGCGCGGCCTGGGAGTACCACCAGACGGCTTGCGCCGGGTCCTTGGCCACCCCAATGCCGTTTTCATAGCAGTTACCCACGTCATTCTGAGCGTTGGGATGCCCCTGTCTCGCAGCTTTCCAGTACCAGGCGCAGGCCTGGACGCCGTCGCTCTGATTCTGGGCATAATTCCCCATCCCGGTCTCTGCCGCAGGGTCACCGGATTGGGCCGCCTGCTGCAGCCGGGCCAGGGCGGACTGGTCTCCCTTGTTGGTTGCGGCATCCACCAGCGCATCGGCCTCCTCGCCGGTCATTGCCCATGCCTGAGCCGCCGCAAGGCAGACGCTGAGTCCGCAAGCCAGGATTGTTCTTCGGTTCATAGAAACTCCCTCCGTTCAGTCAAGGGGAGGCTGATTGCACCGGATTATCGCGCAAGCCGCACGAATTTTCCAGACTCACAAGGAGGCGAAGCAGGGGCGGTCTCACCCGCCGACTCTTTGACAAAATATTGGCATTGGACGGGACGCGGGGCAACCGTGTGTTTGCGCCTGTCCGGCATCAATTTCTATCGCCCTCCCGCGGGGATCGCGGCTTCTTAAGGAGCCTGCGAACGGGATGAAAAGGCGGCGGCAAGGGTAAGCGTAATGTGTTCCTAGAAGGGGTCGCCGAGGATGAAGAGCCATACCGAATATCTTGTGTTCGAAACCCGGAAGCGAAAAGAGATGGTGCACATCACCGACCAGGTGGAGCAGGTGGTGCAAAGGAGCGGGGTGCGGGATGGGCTATGCTTTGTCTCGCCCATGCACATCACCGCCGCCATCTACGTCAACGACCTGGAGAGCGGGCTGATCGAGGACATCGGGAAGTGGCTGGAGGAGCTGGCCCCGGCGCGGCCCGGCTACCGGCATCACCAAACCGGCGAGGACAACGGCGATGCGCACTTGAAATCGTTGCTGCTGCATCATGAATCGACGCTGCCGGTAACCGGGGGGCGACTCGACCTCGGAACCTGGCAGAGGGTGTTCTACGCGGAGTTCGACGGGCAGAGGCGCAAGCGGGTGATCGTTAAGGTGCTCGGAGTGGAGTGAGAGTGGGGGTGGGCGCCTCCGGATTTCTCCACAAGCCGCTAGCGGGCGCTTCCGGCTGTCAGCTTGCGCCAGACCACGCGGATCCGCTCCAGAATCCGACCGGTCACCCACACCGCCAGAAGCGTCAAGCCGGCGGCGATGGCCGCCGCCGTACGCGGATGCCGCGTCGCCAGCCAGGTGATGCCCACAGCCGCCGCGTCTTCGCCGCCGCTCAGCGCGATATTGGTGAAAGGCTCGGGGCTGGGAGTGACCAAGGCCCGGGCCGCGATCTTTGAGCTGTGCGCCGCCAGGGCGATCGCGGCGCCTGCGCCGGCGGCCAGCAGTTGCAGGGACGGCGACAATTGCTCGGTGGCGCGATAGGCCAGCAGCGCGGCCACTGGAACGCGCACCAGGGTGTGCAGGGAATTCCAGGCGAGGTCGATGCCGGGTAGCTTGTCGGCAAAGAATTCCATCCCGAAGAGGAGCGCGCTGGCCACAAGGATCCACCAACTCGCCAAACCCTCCAGGCCGGGCGGCAGCGTCACCCAGCGCGCCCGCGCCAGCAGTCCCAGAGTCAGCACCGTGGCGTAGAGGTTGAGCCCCGCGGCGAAGCTGGCGGCCACCACCAGAGCGGCGAGGGTGCTTGGCGAAAAGCTCATTGGGTCGGTGGCCGCGCCCGTTGCCGGCGCGCGGCTTCATCCTTCGAAAATGTTCTGCCGGATAAAGGCATTGCGGAATTTCCCGCCGGAATCGTATTGCTGAAGCAGTGCGCGGTACGCGGGCATCTGCGTGTAGAGCTGATGCAGGCGGGAGGGAGGGATGGTGAAGAGCTTGGCCCAGTGCGGGCGCGCCTGGAAAGGAGCGAGCCGTTCTTCGATGGCCGGCAGAATCTCCCTCACCTGCGGCCACTCCCGCTTCCAGGTAAAGTGGATGGTCATCGACTGGCGGCGATAGGCCGGACTGATCCAAAGATTGTCGGCCGCCACCGTGCGCAGTTCGGTGACGAAGAGATGCGGCGTGATTCTGTCGCGCAGCTCCTCCACCGCCAGAATGGCCTCATAGCCGCGCTCCAGCGGAACGAAATACTCGGTTTGCAGTTCGGCGCCGTTGCTGGGAGTGAAGTTCATTTTGAAATGAGGAAGCCGTTCGTACCAGGGGCCGGGGATTCCCATCTGCTCGGTGCAGCTTTCGGCGGAGTGTCCCTCGATGGGATGCAGGTTCCGCGTCGCCAGCTTCGCCCCAAAAAACTCCGGCGGGGCCGGTGAGGGCGCTCCCGGCAGGCGCGACTTGATCCATACCTGGGCGATGCGATGATTTTGCCAATCGGTAAACAGGCTGACGCTGTAACCGGAGCTGAAGATTTCCTCCAGGTGGTTCTTGAGCCGGTCCATCGAAAGATCGCGATAGACCACCTGGGACATGCGATAGGTCGGCTCCACGGCGAGGGTGATGCTGGTGACCACTCCGAGGGCGCCCAGCGCGACCACCGAGCCGTCGAAGCGCCCGCCGAGCTCGCCGGGGGAAAGCGTGGCGAGCCGTCCGTCCGCCGCCGTTATCTGCATGGCCCGCACCGCCGCCGACAGGTTGCGGTTCTTGACGCCCGAGCCGTGGGTCGCCGTCTGGCAGGCGCCCACCACCGTGATGTACAGCAGGGAAGCGAGATTATGCAGGGCAAAACCGCGGCTGTCAAGATACGGAGCAAGCCGGCCATAGGTCACCCCGGCGCCCACGGTCACGGTTCCCTCCTTTGCGTCGAGGTCCATCTCTTCCAGATACATCAGGGAGATCTGGTTGGCCGTGCTGTCGGCGATGCCGTTGAACGAGTGTGCGGAGCCCAGGGCTCGCAACTTGCCGCAGGCTACGACCTCCTTCCGCGTCTCCTCCAGCGTCTTTGGCGCCAGGAGATGGTCTGTGTGGAAGGTGTAATTTCCCGACCAGTTGGTGCGTGGCTGCTGCATCGCTTCCCCCGATCCGTAGGTTTTGAGCAAGGCGCCGGTGAGCAGCGCTCCGGATGATTTTAGAAACTCGCGTTTGTTCATGATCGCCTTCCATCCTCTCCATTGCGCGACGAACAATTTATAGAGTTCGAAGGCGATCCACGCAACCGCGTCCGCGCCGCGGTTCCGCGGCAAACGTTCCGAGGCAGACAATGCGGCAACGGGAGGGCGGGGTCAGCCAAGGCGGTCAAGACGGCGCGGGAAAGTTATTTTTGAAGGGGGATGATGGCGTTTTTGTTTTCCGGGCCCTGCGGGTCGATGCGGAAATCCCAGACCGAAATGTTCACTTCTCCGGGGGCCAGAATCTCCATCAAAGCATAATCGCCGATGCTGAGGCTCTGTTGGGGCGTGAGCTTCATCCAGTGTTTTCCCGGCAGGATCTGCGCCGCGGTGGAGATGACGATGTCGCCGTTCTGGACGTCGGCGCCCGGCGGTGCGCCATTTCCGTCCAAGCTGAAGTCAGTCACCTGCCGGTAGTCATGCCGGAAATTGCTGTGCAGACGGACGATTTTATATTGGCTGTCAGGCGAGCTGTAGGAGTCGGCCCGCTGCGTCTTGCCGCTGCCGGCGCCGTGAGTGTCCACGGTAAGCGCGGAGGCGTCCGCCACTTCGTCCTGCGGAGCGGTCAGGCTGACGTAGAGCGCCGGGGAATCGACGTGGATCTGCACTTTGGAAACGGCCCCCGGAATTTCGATGGCCTGCTTCATCCTGCCCATGGGATCCAGAGCTGCCGGCGTGATGTTATGCCCTGTCGCGGGATTCACGTTGCCGGCGTTCTGGGAGAGGCCGACGAGTTCCGGTTCGTTGCGGTAGATGTCCAGCGCCCAGACCCCATTCCGGTCGGGAAGCTCCAGGCCGGGAGCGACCTCGGGCGTTCGCGCGGCCCGCGCGGCTCGCTCCTGTCGCTCCTCCCGGTCGATCTCCGCGGCCTCCTGCGAGCCCGAAGGAGGGGACGCCCCCGGCTCGGCTCCGGGCGCATGAGCTTTGGCCCATTGCCTGGTCGCGGCCCAATCCACGAGATCCTCCGGCAGCTCCTCCCATTCATCCCGCTCGGCGCTGAAATATCGCACCACGCCGCCTTCGATATCGTAGCGGGTGACCACCTGGTAGGACCCGTCCTTCAGGATCAGGCGCTGATTGGTCATCTGCGCGGGCGCGGGCGCAGCGGAGAAGATCCATCCTGCAAACAGGATGGCGATCAGCAATGCCGCCAATGCGTACAGTCGGCGACGGTCGCCCATACCGCAGTTTAGACCAAGTCCGCCTGCCGGATGTTGCCCGGCGTTCGGGCGCAGGCAGGCGGCGCGGCAGGCGGCGTGGAAGATCCATCGGCGCCTCCAGCCGGGCATTTCCGCTCTTCCCTTCACTTTCACTTCCTGCGATACTTATTTGTGCCTACCCGGTACGCCAATACCACACAAATTCTGAAGGTGAAGCCTCGATGTCCGCAAAGTACATCTTTGTGACCGGCGGAGTTGTGTCCAGTCTGGGCAAAGGCTTGGCCGCGGCCTCCATCGGTTGTCTTCTGGAAAGCCGCGGACTGCGCGTCAACCTGATGAAATTCGACCCTTACCTCAATGTGGATCCGGGCACCATGTCCCCCTTCCAGCATGGAGAGGTCTTCGTCACCGACGACGGAGCGGAAACCGACCTGGATCTGGGACACTACGAGCGCTTCACCCATGCCAAGCTGAGCCGCGACAACAACTTGACCACCGGCCGCATCTACGAGCAGATCATCACCAAAGAGCGCCGCGGAGATTATCTGGGCAAAACGGTGCAGGTCATTCCCCACGTCACCAACGAGATCAAGAGCGCGATGCGCAAGGTGGCCGAAGACGCGGATGTGACGATCGTGGAGATCGGGGGCACGGTGGGCGACATCGAGTCTCTGCCCTTTCTGGAGGCCATTCGCCAGATGCGCCAGGAGCTAGGACGGGAGAACACCGTCTTTATCCACGTAACGCTGGTGCCCTGGATCGGCGCGGCGCAGGAGCTGAAGACCAAGCCGACGCAGCACTCGGTCAAAGAGCTTCTCTCCATTGGGATTCAGCCCGATATCCTGCTCTGCCGCACCGACCGGTTCCTTTCCCGCGAGATCAAGAGCAAGATCGCGCTGTTCTGCAATCTGGAGGAGCGGGCGGTGATTGCCGCGCGGGATGTGGCCTCCATTTACGAGGTTCCCTTGACCTTCGCCCAGGAGGGGGTGGATGCGCTGGCCCTCAAATACCTCCACGTGGACGCGTCGGAGCCCAGGCTGGACCGGTGGAAGGATCTGGTGGCGCGCTGCAATCATCCACGGGACGAAGTTTCCATCGCCATCGTCGGAAAATACGTCGAATATGAAGACAGCTACAAGTCCCTTAAAGAAGCGCTGGTGCATGGCGCGCTGGCCCACAAGCTGAAGCTGAATTTGGCGTGGCTGGAGGCCGAGGGGCTGGAGGATCGATCGGCGGGAGGGCCTGGCGGCGAATCGCGGTTCCAGGGATTCGATGGCATCCTGGTGCCCGGCGGTTTCGGCAAGCGCGGCATCGAGGGCATGCTCAACGCCATCCGCTTCGCCCGGGAGAATGCCGTTCCGTACTTCGGGATCTGCCTGGGCATGCAGATGGCCTGCATCGAATTCGCCCGCAATGTCTGCGGTCTGGCGGGCGCCAACTCCAGCGAATTCGATCCCGCGACGCCGCATCGCATCGTCTTTAAGCTGCGCGAGCTTACCGGGGTGGAGGAGATGGGCGGGACGATGCGGCTGGGCGCATGGCCCTGCGTTCTCAAGCCGGACTCCATCGCGGCCATGGCATACGGCGCCACCGAGATCGAGGAGCGTCATCGCCACCGCTACGAATTCAACCGGGAGTATGAGGCTGCGCTTACCGGCGCCGGCCTGCGCATCGCCGGCCTTACCCCCGACTCCACCTATGTGGAAATCGTCGAGATTCCCGGACACCCCTTCTTTCTCGGCTGTCAGTTTCATCCGGAATTCAAATCCAAGCCGTTGGAGCCGCATCCTCTCTTCCGCGCCTTCATTGCCGCAGCCTACGAGTATCGGCTATCCGGGCGCGTGGAGCCGGCGGCGGTCGGGGAAGGCGGCCTGGCCGGAAAGCTGTAATGCGAGACTTCGAAATCGGGAATGTGCGGGTGGGGGCGTCCGCGTTGTTTCTGATTGCCGGACCGTGCGTGATCGAGAGCGAACGGCACGCGCGCTCCATGGCGGAGGCGCTCCAGCGCATCGCCGCCGACCTGGATCTGCCCCTGATCTTCAAGGCCTCCTATGACAAGGCGAACCGCACCTCGGCGGCCGGTTACCGGGGACCGGGACTGGAATCCGGCCTCCGCATCCTGCGCGCTCTGGCCGAATCCACCGGGCTGCCCGTTCTCACCGATGTTCACCAGGCCGAGGACTGCCAGCGGGTGGCCGAAGCGGTCGACGTCCTGCAGATTCCCGCCTTTCTCTGCCGGCAGACCGATCTGCTGGTAGCCGCGGCCGGAACGGGCCGGGCGGTCAACATAAAAAAGGGTCAGTTCGCAGCCCCGTGGGATATGCGCCATGCCGTCGAAAAGGTGACAGGAGCGGGAAATGACCGGGTCTTTCTCACCGAGCGCGGGACCACCTTCGGCTATAACAACCTGGTGGTCGATATGCGGTCCCTGCCCGCGATGCGGAAGTTTGCTCCGGTGGTCTTCGACGGGACCCATTCGGTGCAGACGCCCTCGGCGGCGGGAGGCCATTCCGGAGGCCAGCCGGAGTTTATCCCGGTGCTGGCCCGCGCCGCGGTGGCTGCGGGCGTGGACGGACTCTTCCTGGAAGTACACGACGATCCGCCGAAGGCGCTCTCCGACGGCGCCAACGCGCTGGATCTCAAGCTTCTCAGGCCCCTGCTGGAGACGGTGCTGGCCCTACACGCCGTGCAGGAGCGCGCGGCCCCGACGCTCTGAAACCAGGCGGCCGCGCCGGCCTATTCGCAAGCCCATTCGCATGCCTGGATTCCATCCCCATCCCCCCCTCCACGGCCTCCACGGCCCGTCTACGGGGCCGGAATCCGAAAGCAAAAAAAGGGCCCCTCGGGTGAGGGGCCAATCTGCCTTGGTTCTCTCGTTGTGTGAGAGCTTGTGAGCGGCCGCTTAAGGCTGCGACGCAGCATTCCTGGGGGGAGGGCTGCGGGAACTACTGCTGCGTCGCGCCTATTGGTGAACCGCCATTCGTCGATGGCGAATCCAACGCCGCAAGACTGTTGTGCATCAGCGTCACGTGAACCACCGTGCCGCGGGTGCTGGATTCCGAGCCGCGAGGGGCGTCGCCCATCGCAATGCGGTAGATCCGGTAAACCGGTATGTGATGATCGACCACCAGGTACCGCACGACGGCGTCCGACATCGCCTGGGAGCTCCGAATGCCGGCCTGACCGCGCAGGGAGGAATACCCCTGCACCTCAACGATGTAGCCCTTCTGCCCGTTGAGCTGGGTGGCGACCTGATCCAGAGCGTCTTTCGCTTTGGCGTTCAGAGCGCGCTGGCTGGAGAGGAAGTGAATTTCCGTGTCGGTGATCTGCTGGTACTTATCCAGATTGGTGACTGTCGTCCCCAGTTTGGCCGTCTGCGCGCTGGCTTGCTGCGCGAGCTGGTTGGCTTGACCGGCCTGCGCGCTGGCCGTCTGCGCCTGCTGGTTTGCCTGGTCGGCGGTGTTCTGCGCCTGATGGATGCCGGCCTGCGCCCGGCTATCGACATCCTTAATGTCGCTGGCGTTCTTGGCGGCGAGCTGATCCAGCTCGTTCAATCTGTCCTTGACCGGCGTGACCTGACGGTTGACCCACTTTTTGCGGGCCAGCGGGTTGAGATGACCCCAGAATCCTTCATTGGATTTGGTCGGCAGAGGCTGCCCAGTCGCGTACGTGCTGGAATCGCTGGGATTCGCGGCCGTAGGCGAGGGAGAAGTCTGGGCTGTGGAAGGTTGACTGGCATTGGATGGCGTCTGGGCCGCTTGCGAAGCGCTGCTTTGGGCCACAGCTACAGCCCCCAGATTCGCCGCCAGCAGAACAGCGGAAACTAGCCCTATCCTGTTCACTTATCTACCCCTCACTCCCCGCAATGCAATCGCTTGCCGCTGGACCTTCGCAAGCGTCGCAGACCTGCGGATGCAACTTACATAGCAGCTCTGGCGCCAAACTCATCCCGACCGGAGACAAGGGGCTAAAAATTCATCTAAGTTGTTTATTTACAATGAAATGATCTATGTATGCCTGACGGTCGCCGAGCTTCCGCCACGGGACCGGCCTGGGTCCGGAAGAACATTTTTCCGAAGGCTCGAGCAAATTTTTCTCGGCAGCCGGGGGGCGGCGCCTGCTTCAGTTATGGCCGCGGACGCCGAGGATGCGAATCTCCGGCGCCTGCTGGTCCCAGTCGTCGGGAAGGCTGTCGAAGATGAGGCGGAAGTCCTTCTGGCCGCCGGGCGCCAGAGGGGCCGCCGAGACCGGTTCCGTATCCACATAGGGTTCACGCGTGCGGATGAAGAAGAGCGGCATCGCCGTTCTTTGCGCGAATTGCCCCAGGCTGTTGCGGAAGCCCACCTGGACGGTAATCGCGGTGACGGTCTGACTTCCGTGGTTGGCGATCTGACCGTCGATGTAGGTCACCTTGGCGCCGGAAAAGCTGGTGGCCTCGCTCATCTGGAGGCCGCTGATGGGGAGATTCGGGGCGTAGGGATCCAGAGGCGCCATGCCGGTGGTCCCGGTCCCGGCCGGCGCAGGTGCGGATCGGTCAAAGGTAAGGAGAAGCGCAAGACCGATCAGCACCGCTGCCGCCGCGATGATCCAGGGCAGCAGGGACTTGTGTTCGGCGGTCTGCCGCGACGACAGGAATTCCAGGTCTCCGGGCTGGGGAGAAGAGCCTGGAGCGGAGTCAGGCCGATCTGTCTCCGGGTTCGCCATCAGCCGAAGCGAGCCCTTTTCACTGTCTGCCTCATGTCTTCCCCGCGCATTTCCAGCTCCACGCACATCTCCGCCAGCCGGGAGCGCATGCGTTCCCCGATGCGGTCTCCCAGGGTCTCCTCCCGAGCGGCGCGGTCCACGGCGCCCTGATCTTGCCGGGCCCCGGCCGCCGGGGCATTGGGATAGTTCGTCGTGATCAGGGTGGTGCGCTTGTCGTTATACCGGGTGTTCAAAATCAGGGCAACCGTATCCCAGACCCAGTCCGTCGGCTTCTGCGCGCCCAGCTCGTCCAGAAGGAGCACCTCCGCTTCAAAGACGGGAGCAAGAATCTGCAATTCCGTGGCCGCGACCCGGGGGTTGTACGACTCCTGAATGCGCTTCAGCAGCTCCCGGTAATCGCAGAAAAGCCCACGCACCCCTTTCTCCAGGATCAAGGCCTGGAGGACGCCAACCGCTAGATGTGTCTTGCCAACCCCCATTCGCCCGGTCAACAGCAATCCGCGCCCCTCGGTGGTGACCGGATACGCGGCGACGAACCGCTTGGCCATCATGCAGGCGGTGGCTAAAGACTGGTCGGCGCGGTTGAAGCCCGGCTCGTAGCTTTCGAGGGTGCAATGCTCGTAACGCCGGGGTATGGCGGACTGCCGGAGCAGGCGCTCGGCGCGCAAGCGGGATCGGCACTCGCATGGTTGAGCGTAGCGCTCGCCGTCCGCGCGGACGGCGAGCTTCAATCCTGTATCGTCGCAGATGGGACAGGGATCGGGCATGAAAGAGCGGCTCAGTATAGCTCAAGCTATCCGATAGCGGCCTTTTGCGCCAGCGGGGGCGGGCGGGGTCATGTCTGGAAATCGCGTCCGGAATTGCGTAGAATCGACTTAGCCCGCGCGGGATTCGCGTCGGAGGCAATGCGGCGCCGCCGGAGTGCGGGGCCCGGAAGGAAAGGGCCAACCCATGCCAAAAGCGGGAATTCATCCATCGTACAAAGAGACCCGGGTGCTGTGCGCCTGCGGAAACAACTTTCTGACCCGCTCCACCCATAAGGGCGAGATTCACGTGGAAATCTGCTCCGCCTGCCATCCATTTTTCACCGGCAAGCAGAAGCTGGTGGACACCGCGGGCCGCGTCGAGCGCTTCCGGCGCAAATACGCGAAGGTCGAGGCCGCAGCCAGGTAGATCGAGACGAGCCGGGCGAAAAGGCCTCCGCGCGGAGGCCTTTTCTATTGCACGCGCATGAAAAAAGTGTCGATGAACAAGCGCTGGGATCAACCGCTGGAGCATGCCATGCCGGCCGGAGTGCGCACTCCCGCGGAGTTCGCGATGGGTCCGCTGCGCGTGGCTCCGGCCACGGTGCTCGCGCCGATGGCCGGGGTGACGGATACGGTCTTTCGCCGATTTATCCGCAATGCCAGCCTCTTCTCGGGCGCCGGCGCATCCTCCGGAAGCGATCTGGCGCGGCTGAGCGATCTTGTGGAGGCGCCCATCACCAACCTGCAGTCCGGATGCGGGCTGCTGATGACCGAGTTCACCTCCGCGGACGGGTTATCCCGGATGCGGGAGGCCAAGCGGCAGCGCTACCTGTGCTTTCGCGAGGACGAGCATCCGATCTCGGCGCAGCTCTTCGGCTCCGACCCGGAAACGCTGGAGACGGCGGCCAAAATCGTCCAGGATTCGGGCTTCGACGCGGTGGATCTGAATCTGGGCTGTCCGGCCAAGCGAGTGGTCAGTTGCAACGGCGGCAGCGGGCTGTTGCGGGATCTGCCCCGCGTGGCGGCCATCTTCGAGCGCATCCGTGGGGCGGTCGGCATCCCGTTTACGGCCAAGTTCCGGATGGGCTGGTGTGACCGGGAAGTGGTTTGCGTCGAATTAGCCAGGATGGCTGAGGACTGTGGCCTGAATGCGGTGGCGCTCCATGCCCGCACCCGCGAGCAGGGCTACTCCGGCCAGGCGCGCTGGGAGTATATCGCCGCAGTCAAGAATGCGGTCGGCATTCCGGTGATCGGCAATGGAGACATCCGCACGCCGGAGGATGCCTGCGCGATGGTGGCCGAGACCGGCTGCGACGCCGTGATGATCGGCCGGGCCGCGCCGGCCAATCCCTGGATCTTCCGCCAGATTGCGCAATACACCGCCCACGGCTGCTATGAACTGCCTTCGGTAACGGATCGATATGCGATGATCCGCACCTATTTCCGGATGCTTCTCGAAGAGTCCGGGGAGGGCGCCAGCGGCAAGATGAAGCAGTTCGCCTCCTGGTTTACGCACGGCGCGCCGGGTGGGGGGGCGCTGCGCAAGAGCATCTACGAAGCCCGAAGCGGCCAAGCGGTGCTGGAGGCGGTGGATCGTTTCTTTGAGGGCTGCTCCGCCGGGCAGGTTCCGGACCCGCCCGCGGATCCGGACGGGCTGGCCGAGATGGCGGCGCTCTCCGCATAGCCAGGCGCGAGACTCGGGCGCGCCGCTTATGCGCGCTTGCGGAAGACCACAGTGCAGTCCTGCCTCCACCCCTCGTTCAGCGCAATCAATGTCCACGGGATCTCCGGAGAGAGGTAGCGCAGCACCGTCTCCATCGTGGGATGCACATGCAGGGATGGCGCCACGAAGTAGAGCAGGGGCGGGCGGGGATCGAGCGCAACTCCAGGAAAATATCCGCTGCGCTCCAGATCGCTCGGTTCGCGGTCATCCGCCGCGTGGCGGTGCAGGGCATGGACGCGGATCCAGTAGTCCAGAGCCTGCAAGGGCAGATGCATGTCTTCCTCGGCCTTCAACTCCAGGACGGCCAGACGCCCGGTCCGGGTTACCGCCAGAAGATCGAGAATGCCGCGGTCCCCGCCGGCGAAGGACGGCGCCTGGGTGTAGACGAAATCCGAACGCAGGGCGGGATCCAGCACCGAGAGATCCGTTTTCAATACCGATTCCAGCCAGCGCTCGGGTTGCATCCGGTAGAGCGGGTCGCGCGCGCTTCCGCCCGGCGTCCGGCTCGACTCCAGCCTGCGCATCAGATCGAGGAACCAGGCCTCGTTGTTTTCGTCCAGCAGGGTTTGATTGGCTCCGGCGCCGAAGGTGATGGCGGTCTGTCTTTGGAAGGAGTCGGGCGCATACCCATAGCGGAGTCGGGCGAATTCGAGCCCATGCAAGGCCAGCGCCACTTCATCCGGGCTCTTGGCCACCACCGCGGCGCGCTGTCTCATTCCATCGGGCAGCCGCTGCAGCAGCGCCTCGAGGCTGGGCCGCAGGCGGTCTACGGCGGCCTCGGGCTGGAAGGCGTGGGACAATCGCATCTGCAGGTTGCCCCGGTCCTCGATGTCGATGCGGACGAGCTGGCCGGAGCCCTCGTCCATCTCGTGCAATTCCCATTGCGCGGCCTCTCGGCTCAGCCAGGCCATGCGCGCCCGCGTGGTCTCAGTACGGCCGGCAGGGGCCAGGACTTTGAGGCCCTGCACGACTCGTTTGCCGGCATTCCGCTCCCGGCAATAATCCAGCCAAAGGAGGCCCGTGGTCAGCACGCCGTCGATGGTGGACGGAGTCTCCGCGGCGTTGACGCCCGCCACCGCCCAGCAGCGCTGCCCGCGCACCAGCATGCCTCGGGCATATCCGGGGCCGAAGCTGTGCTCCAGATCCATCGCGGAGCGCCAGCCTTCCAGGGTGAAGCCTTCGCCGTCGCGGGTCAGAGCCTGCTCGACCGTTCTCAGGTATGCGTTGCGCGCCATGTCCAGCGCCGCCGGCGCCCGGCGATCGCGCTCCGCAACCAGGGAAAGCAGCCCGGGGCGCGGGCTTCCGAGCCGGCGAACCTGGAGGCGAAGGCCATCTTTCGCCGGCCGCACGGCGGCGATGGTGCGGACCATGTTGCGCTCCTCCGACCACAAGTGCAGGACGCAACGCCCGTGCGCGGTGGAGAGGGAGTAGCGATCCGTCGCCAGGTCGAAGAGAACGCGGCCCTCCTCCAGCAGAACGGCCCGCGGATGCCGGGCGAGAAAATCGTCCAGCGCGCGGGCCAGTTCCAGAGCGGAGGGGATGGGCGGATCGGCAGGCATCGAAAGAGCTTGCAGGATAACCCCGGGGACGGAGTTTGTCCCGTGCGGCGATTAGGGCCTGCTAACACTACCAGGGCGAGCAGCGAAAGTTAATAATAGGCTCTAATCCGAGGGCGCCACCGCGTAGTAGCCTTTACGCGCCTGCACCTTGGTATTCGGCACCTTGCACTCCACGTCCACTCTGCGATAGCTGCCGTCGAGCCTGGAATTGGTGGGGGTGTAGCTGGCGACGTACTGGGTGCGCAGCTCGTCCTCGATTTCGCCAAAAGCCTCTTCCATTTTCTTGCCGTTGTTGCCGACGTCGATCACCCGTCCGCCGGTCTGGTCGGCCAGCCTGCGCATGGCGGAATCCCCGGTATAGCCAAGGGTGTAGAGACCCTGGCCGTAGAAACCGCGGTCGGCGATGAGCAGGACGTACACGATGGTGTTGGACTTCTGGGCGGCTTCGATCGCGTCGTCCAGCTTTTCCTCGCTGCCCTGATCCTGACCGTCGGAAAGGATAATGATGGCTTTGCGGCCCGTCTCCTGCTGCAGCTTGTCGTGGCCGGCGAGATAGACGGCGTCATACAGCAGCGTGCCTTTGGGCGTTCCGGACTGCGGGATGGGGCCCTGGCCGATGCCCGGCACGCCGCCGCCTCCGGAGCCGACATTGATCTGCGCCTTGTTCATGGCCCGGGCCAGCGCGTGGGCGTTGCTGGTGTAGTCGGAGAGCAGGTCCACATTGACGTCGAAGGAGACGAGAAAGGCTTCGTCCTTGGCCCGCAAAACCCTTTCCAGGAAGGCGGAGCCGGCCTGCTGCTCGAGCGGAAGCACATTCTGCTGGCTGCCGCTGGTGTCCAGCAGAATTCCCAGGGTGAGCGGCTGATCGGTTTCCGCCACAAAATTCTTGATGGTCTGCTGCACCTTGTCTTCGTAGATGACGAAGTCGTCCTTGGTGAGGTGAGGGACCAGGACGCCGTGCTTGTCGTGCACGGTAAAGTACAGGCTCACGAGGTTGACGTTGACCTTCAGGGTCTCCACGGGTTGCTGCAGGCTGTCCTGATTGGGGTCGCCCGCCGGTCCCTGTGGAGGTTCATCCGGGGAGGGCGCGACCTGAGCCGAAAGAGGCGCGCAGCGCAGGAGACAACCGGCGAAAATGACTGGCAGAAGCCAGCGAAGGACGGGCGACGGCATGGCAGTTAGACGGCTTGGCATGGTGGAAGTATCACCCGCCAGCCCATTTGATCATGGCATGCCGCATCGCGGCTCGCGGCCGGATGGGACCGCGATGCTTCTCCCTGAACTTCCGGGCGAATTCTGACTCGCCAACTTCCGGGCGGCTCGACGGGAGATGGTAATCTGAGTGGGGAGCGCAGATCGGATGACGGAAATCGCTCCACAGCTACCGACGAATCGGGATGACCGCGGACCCGGCCGTCAGCCTCGGGGGAAGTCATTGGTAAGGCAAGGTGTCCTGGCAATCGCAATCCTTCTTCCATTTGCCATGGTGGGCCTGACGCAGCAGCAATCTCAGGATCAGCCCGTTCCCGACGCTCCCGCCCTGCAGCAGCCGGATAATTCGCTCAAAAGCCTAACCTCGCAGGTGGCGCCGGGGAAGGGGAGCGAGGCGCAAAGCCCGGAGAGCGATCAAGCCCCTCCGCCTCCTCCCATCACGGACGCCAATCCGCAGAAAACGCCTCCTGTCATCCCGTCCACGATTAACGAAGAGCACAGGTTCCTCATCCA